>NZ_JAUBOQ010000003.1:228287-241145 GCF_036700325.1 Microcoleus sp. Z1_B2 | reverse complement strand
TTTATTTTTCGTGATGCCAAGCAATTTACGGGATTGTCGGATTGTCAAGCTCGTCATTTACCACGGCTTGATTTTCACTTTAATGCCAGTCTAATTGCCTTAAACTTAGCCAAACATGAACTTTCTAGTTGTCATTCATCTGCCAAATCTTTTGTGTTTTCTATGGCCTCTTATAAACGTCTGGAATTCAATAAGCATCTACTTTCTACCTTTATTGATAAGTTAGATTTAGACCCGGATTTGATTTTAAATCACCCTAACCTTCCTTCAGTCTTGTCTTATGGTACTCTGGCTGCTTAAAAACTGTCCGGAGTATTGTAATTTAAGAGTGATTGGTTTTTGGGGTGCTGTTACCTCTACTTTGAGAATGAGTGTGAATGGATACCTTTTAAAAACAGCAGCTTTGCCAGTGGTTAGCAATTTGCGAGCCAATCCTGGGCGGATTGGATTGAGCGGTCGTTTGTGACTATCAAGTACAAAAACGAAATTAGACATAAAGTCCTCCATTACTGGGTAAAGTTCGCTCCCTTGAATGTTTTAAGAGCTTGTTATGCCAAAAGCACTGGTTTAACCCCGTTAATCCTGTTTAACTTTTGGCGATAGAGCGGAAAACTAGCGTCGCATTTTCCGGTATCATGACTCAAAAAACGTAGGTCTAATCCTGTCTCTGGTAAGGTTCGGGCTTTCTTCTTGCACCGCTGGCGATCGAGCCGGACTTCCCAAAAGCCCCCGCTTTTAAGCGTGGGGTTCCTTACGGTCATAGTCTTTCTTCGGTTGAAGTTTGAATGCCCAGCAACACCCGTTCTAGCTCCAAGTAAACAAATGTCAGCATGATTACTTTATCTTCATCGGTGATTGTAACACTACAGGTTGCCGATCGAGGTTCAACGCCTTCGTGCCTTACAACTACAGTATATTTTCCCTGCTTCAGGTTATCAAAATTCACATCTGCCTCAAACAGGTCAACTGTCTCCTCGGCCACCACTCGTCCTTCTTGAGTCAGTAAAGTGACAAACGCAATGCCGTCAACTGAAGTCATGGCGACGTTACTCTGATTGCGGATCATCACAAAAATATCGGACATCATTGGGTCATTGGTAATTGCTAATTGCTAATTTAGAATGAGTGCATAATCTCACAAACAAAGGAGCATAAATACAGTGAATTATTTCAAGTTTTTGCTAATTTTGACTATTAGTGCAGCGGTTCTCGGTTTGGGAAAAAGTGGGGCCCTAGCTGCTGTCTGGAATATCTCTGAGAATGAGCCTGGTTTGCAGATTCACGGCGTGCGGGTTGCTCAAAGGGACGATCGCAATTTAAGCAACTCGAAAGGTACATTAAAAGAAGGCAGTGCTATCTCTGTCGATCCAGATGATGTGGTTGGCATACCAAAAGCTGAAGCGCGGCGGCGTTTTATTCTGAATAAGATATATCGGGTTCAGGAAGGCACTACCGCTGAGGATTTGTTTATTGTTGATGAGAAAGCAAATAAATGGGCTGTAGAGGATGTCTCTGAGGCTACAATGGGCCCTACTAGTAACAGCGTTGCCCAGATAGTGTCGGGTAACGGGAGAGTCTGGGCGCTGATCCAGAAGTTCTAAATTTAAAAAAAACGCCGCTTTTAAGGGCGGCGTTCTTATTAATTAAAAATCACAGGTTAAAAATGGTATAATTACCATTTTTAACTTTTAATTTTCAATTATTAATTTTCTAACAGTCGTAGTAGAGAGCAAACTCGTAGGGGTGAGGACGCAGCCGCATCGGGTTGACTTCATTGTCGAGTTTGTAGGAAATCCAGGTTTGGATGAAGTCTTCGGTAAATACGCCGGTTTCAGTTAAGAAACTGTGGTCTTTTTCTAAAGCTTCTAAAGCGCCTTCCAAGGAACCGGGAGTTGAAGGAATTTTGCTCAATTCTTCAGGGGAAAGGTCGTAGATGTCCACGTCCAAAGGTTCGCCCGGATCGATTTGATTCTTGATGCCGTCTATGCCGGCGCACAGCATGGCTGCAAATGCTAAATAGGGGTTGGATGTGGCATCGGGACAGCGGAATTCTAACCGCTTGGCTTTGGGGTTGGTTCCCGACAACGGAATCCGCACTGATGCCGATCGATTTCCTTGAGAGTAAGCTAAGTTTACAGGCGCTTCAAAACCCGGAACTAAGCGCTTGTAGGAATTGGTGGTGGGATTGGTGAGTGCCAAAAGTGCCGGTGCGTGCTTGAGAATGCCGCCGATGTAATGCAGTCCCATTTGACTGAAACCTGCATATTGATCGCCTGCAAATAGAGGTTGGCCGTCTTTCCAAATCGACTGGTGAACGTGCATCCCGGAACCGTTGTCGTTAAACAGCGGTTTGGGCATGAAGGTGATGGTTTTGCCGTATTTTTTGCCGACGTTTTTGATGACGTATTTGTAAGTCAGCAAGTAGTCGGCGGCTTTTACCAAAGTGTCAAAGCGGAAACCGAGTTCGCATTGACCGCCGGTGGCGACTTCGTGGTGGTGCTTTTCGATGGGTACGCCGCATTTTGCCATTGTCAGCAGCATTTCCGTTCTCATGTCTTGTGAGGTATCGGTTGGTGCTACTGGGAAATAACCTTCTTTGTAACGCGGTTTATAGCCGAGGTTGCCGCCTGCTTCTTCTTTGCCGGAATTCCAACGACCTTCGATCGAATCTACGTAATAGTAGCCGGAATTTTGGGTTTGGTCGAAGCGAACGTCGTCAAAAATAAAGAATTCTGCTTCCGGGCCAAAGAATGCTGTATCGCCGAGACCGGTGGAAAGCAAGTAGTCTATGGCTTTTTGGGCAATGGTGCGGGGACAGCGACTGTACGGTTCGCCGGTGCGAGGTTCTTTGATGCTGCAAATGAAGCTGATGGTCGGTTCTGCCATGAACGGGTCCATCCAAGCGGTGGTCGGATCGATGACCATCGTCATGTCTGATTCGTTGATGGCTTTCCAGCCCCTAATGCTGGAACCGTCGAAGGGTACGCCGTCTGTGAATGCGGTTTCGTCGATTTGGTCGTGGTACAGGGAAAGGTGCTGCCAGATCCCCGGCATATCGATGAATTTGAGGTCAACGATCTGGATCTTATTTTCTTGTATGTAGTTTAAGGCTTCTTGGGGTGTCTGGAACATGACTTACTCCTGATATTGGTTGTGTCTTGGCGATCGGCCGATTTCAGACTGTGTGGGCGATCGTAGGCCTTCAGTATCCACTATTTTGTATCTAGGGCTACAAAAGTTTGAAATAGGGGCCCAGTGGGGCCGGGCCGTTTGAGATTCTTGCCCTGTGGATTATTTGTCGGATGAAGATACAAGGCAAACGGCTGAATTTTACGACAGTTTGCCGCGGATAGACTACCCTTGGTGAAAATCCTATCTCAAATCTTAATCAAACGCCGATTTGTAGTAGTCTACAATAGGCGGTCTGTCTCAGATAGCAAAGTATTGATAAAGATTTTTGGGAGAGAAACTTATGCGCGATGCAGTGACGAGCCTGATTGAAAATTATGATGTTGCTGGTAGGTATTTAGACCGAGATGGTATCGATCGGTTGAAATCTTATTTTGCAACGGGCACGGCACGGGTACAGGCGGCGGCTGCGATTAACAGCAATGCTGCGGCAATTGTCAAGCAAGCTGGTATCCAGCTATTTGCTGAACAGCCAGAACTGATCCGTCCCGGTGGAAATGCCTACACGACTCGTCGCTACGCGGCTTGTCTGCGGGATATGGACTACTACTTGCGCTATGCTACTTACGCCCTGGTGGCTGGAAGTACCGACGTGCTCGACGAGCGCGTGCTGCAAGGTTTGCGCGAAACTTACAATTCTCTAAGCGTTCCCATTGGCCCGACGGTGATGGGGATTAGCATTATGAAGGAGATGGTTAAGGCTCAGGTGGAAGCTGCTGGCTTGTCTGTGGGGCCTTTTTTGGATCAGCCTTTTGATTACATGATTCGCGAATTGAGCGAACAAGATATTTAAGTCAATTTGCTAGTTCTTTTAGCAGCAAATTGCACTTGTGGCTGGCAGTTAGCAGCAGTTGGATCGATCGCTTTTTTTGGCCTCACAGCCTCCAAGCGATCTTTTTTTATGGGTTATACAATTTTAGATTAAAAATTATAGGTTAAAAATTATAGGTTAAAAATTATAGATTAAAAATTTGAATTATTGGGAATGACTGATGATTTAAGGGTTTGGAGCTTCCCTATAATTGCATTCTTGTTTGAAACGGGTGCTAAAAATCGTCAACACATCCCCAGACGAGGCATTTGTCTAGGGGATTTTTGGTTTGGCGCAGATCGATTTGTGCGGTGGTTGTTGCTTCTACTTCGCCGTTGGGGTAAAGAATGTGGATGATGTCACCGCTGACGAAGGCGAGGGGATTTTCTTGACAATTGCCAGGATTTCTGATAGGAAAGTTAATTGTTTTCATGGTCGATCGCCCTGATGGTATTTGTAGCGCTTTTAGCTGCATCTAAATCATCCGCTAGCAGCCAAAATTATTGTGTGATTTTATGAAGGTATATCTGTGATAAAACTACACAATCAAAGCGATCTCAGTCACATAAGGTGAGGTGGGGCGATCGCCCCGCGACGATCAAAAAACCAAAATAATCGCCAAAAATTAGCAGTCGGGCTTGTGCGTAAGTGCTAATCTGGTACTGTTCTTAACCCTATCCGTACAGATTAAAAACCTTGGCTAAACAGCGACTAGACACTTTATTGGTCAGCCTAGATTTGTGCAGTTCCAGACAGCAAGCTCAGGCATTGATTCGGACTGGGAAAGTCTCCATCAATCAACAGGTAGTTGACAAACCGGGCACTGAGGTTGACATTGCAGCAAAAATTCAGATTAAAGAGCGATCGCGCTATGTTTCCAGAGGCGGTGACAAATTAGCCAAAGCTTTAGAAGTTTTCGCGATTCCCGTTGCAGGCAGAATTTGTCTCGACGGTGGCATTTCCACAGGCGGTTTTACCGACTGTCTGCTGCAAGCAGGCGCCGCCCTAGTGTATGGCGTAGATGTTGGCTACGGTCAAGCAGATTGGGGCTTGCGTAACGATCCGAGGGTAATTTTGAAAGAACGCACCAATTTGCGGTACATGACTGCTACTGAGCTTTACGGCAATTCACCCCCCCCAGCCCCCCCTTGTCAAGGGGGGGAGCAAGATTCACCCCCCCCAGCCCCCCCTTGTCAAGGGGGGGAGCAAGATTTACTCCCCGCTTGTCAAGGGGGGGAGCAAGATTCGTTGCTAATAGGGGCTTATGCAGATTTGGCGGTAGTAGATGTGTCGTTTATTTCCCTGGATAAGATTTTACCGGCGCTGTGGGAATTGTTGGCACCACCGCGAGAAGCGGTGTTGCTGGTAAAACCGCAGTTTGAGGTAGGGCGCGAGAGAGTTGGGAAAAAAGGCGTAGTGCGAGACTCAGCAACTCAAGCTGATGCGATTTTTCAAGTGTGGAAGGCAGCCACAGCTTTAGGATGGCAGCAACGCGGCTTAACGTGGTCGCCTTTACTTGGCCCGGCCGGTAATATCGAGTATCTTTTATGGTTGGGGATCGATCGCGAACAAGAAACAGACCACAGGGCGATCCTCTTCGAGGGCTGCGCTAACGAAGAGGATGTTGTGAAGGAACGGATCGCACAAGTCACCAAAGCGGCGGCGCGGGAACTTGTCGATCGATTGTAGATTTTAGATTTTAGATTGATTTCCAGATGTTGATCTAATCAACTTTAAAAATCAAATTTGGAACTCCAGATTGCTATAAATTTTTAAAATTTTTGTCAATCAGACTCCTAAACTTTCACAAGAGTGAATAATTCCATGCAGTCATTTAAACAAGTCGGTTCGATTTTACTCTACGTTCTAGGTGGCATTGGGTATGTGGCGATTGTAGCTACTATTGTAGGCGTTTCAATTCTGATCAAGTGGGCAGCTCTGCTACTGGCAGACAAATTATTATATACCATTCTGATTATCGGCGATTTGTTGAGAGGCCTCGAAATTATTGAACTGTTAAATATATTGATATTTGCATTTATCGGTATGGGAGTGGGTGTGGCGACAAGGCTCCTACACCCTCAATATGGTCGAAAAATTAGTGCCGCTTTGTTGATAGTTATAGTTCCTTTAGTTTTCATGATTACGCCAGCCATCAGATATAATTCTTGGCTGGAAAAAGTAGAGGAATCGGATAATTTATTACCAGCGCAAACTGCAACATTAACTAACTCATTTTTGAATAGAAAAGTGGGATTGCCTGGTTTTATCGGTTATTACGTATATACTGGTCAGTTTCCCGTTATTCCCACGAAACAATCGGAGATGAAAGACCTGGACAGCTTTGAAAAAAAAGTTAATTCCAGATTTGTACAGTTCACAGGTATTGCTCCGACTATTGTTTCTTGGTCAATGCGGGTTTGTTTTTGGTTGATTAGAATATTTTACTTTTCTATAGCAGTAATTGCCACGATCGCGCATTTTAGAGAAGGCGTTAGAATCGCGAGACGGTAATACGATTTTAGGATCGCGAATTAAATAACTTACAATTTTAATTGTTATTGTGGGATGGGCGGGACGCCCATCCCACAAACTTGTGGAAGTTATTTAATTCTCATTCCTTAGATTTTAGATTTTAGATTAAAGAAGGGGGTATCACTGATGAGCATGGTGGTTTGGAGTTTACCTACAGTTGCATTCTTTTTTGACAGTTGTAGAAGAATAAAAGCAGTAGGGTGCGTCAGATCCTAATTCTTCAATTATCACAAATAACCCTCTCCTGACGCACCCTACTCAACTACTAGGGCAATTTTTAAGTGCCAATTTTAAACTCTTGCTGCAGGCGATCGATAATTGTATTACGCTCGATGGTAGCGAGAATTTGTTGAATTACCGTATCTTGTCCCAGGGGGCCCCAGGTGCAGCCTTTTTCTAAGTAAACTTGGGCGGCACGACCGACAGCGTAGGTTCCGTAAGCTGCTAAACTAGCTTGAGTGACAGCAACTCCGGCAAAAGTAGAAAAGCCGATGTGCGGGGCCGCTGCGGCTGCACTTTTGCCAAATCCCAACAGAAAACTGCTGCCCAATTCTCCCAAAAGTACGCCGCCAGCGCTGGAGAAAATAGTCTGCCAAAGTTTGCCGGCTTCGTAACCAGTCATGGGTAAGCCGTAAAGTCTCGATAAAGAGCGAATTAAGGCTAAATCTGCGACACTTGCTCCCATTACATCCAAGAATGCCACTGGATTTAAACCGACAGCCAAAGCTTTATATTTTGCAAATTGCCAGATTAAATCTTCGGCTTCTGTTTGTCGCAATTTGAGAACGTGACGGGCAATGTTTGCTTCGGCATCTCTAGCTTCAACTAAAGCATTTAGAGCGAGGAGCGATCGACCTTCTCTGTTAAGAATTGTCAGAATTTTATGTTTGAGTTCGTCTATCTGCGCGGGGGGCGACTCCCATTCGTTAGTTACTCTTCCGTCGGCCCATTCCACCCGCACTTGCACCGGTGCTGGTTCGGCGGCTACCATGACTATTTCTAAAGATTTGGAAGTTTTAGGCGGTGATTTTGCAGTAGATTTATCAGATGGGTTGTTTGGGCGATCGGACAAATTTTCGCTATCTGTTTCCTCTGTTACCGCAGCGGCTGCTAACTCTTCAGAATTTGCCAGCGCTTGCAAACTTTGGAAAATAGCTTTTCTGTCTAATTCTGGATACAGGTCAATTTTATTAAAAACTAAAATTACCGGTTTTTGAGCTGTTTGCAATTCGCACAGTGCTTGATATTCAGTTCGGGTAATATCGCCTGCAACGACAAACAGAATTAAGTCAGCTTGGCGAGTTACTTGTTTCGCCATTTCGCCCCGGACTTCGCCACCAACTTCATCAAGTCCGGGAGTATCGATTAATTCTACTTGCACGCCTCCTTTCCCCCCCTTGGCCAGGGGGGGTTGGGGGGATTCCTCGCTGTCAAGGAAGGATAAAGGCACACTCCAGCGCACGGAACGCGGCCACTGAGTCACGCCGTTGAGAGGGCCTGTTTGCAGAATTTTGTGACCTAAAAGCGCGTTTAATACGGCTGACTTGCCACGGCTGACTAAGCCGAAAGTAGCAATGCGGATTATGTTGTGGTCTAGTTTTTCTGAGGTGGAAGTTAAGATATCTAGCTGATATTGCAGCGCCGCTTCTAATTCTGTATTATTCGAGTTCTTTTTCCCTTGGCGCAGGTGGGAGTAGCGCGCCAGGGCTTCGCGCAAACTGGCGCGGGCAAGGGATAAGCGATTTTCTTGAAGGGAATTGTCAGCCATTGGCGATCGGCTTTTTTAAGCAGGTAGAATTGATCGTCGAATTATAAATCCTATTTCTTATTTTAATACAAGTTTTGATAAAATTCTAGTTTTTTATTGGGGAGTTAGGTAGAAACAGGGCAAAGGCGTGTCAACAACCTCCTCAAACTCGGATTCCGGCAGTGACTTAAGTCCCTGCCTCAAAGCGAAAGTCCTCTTAACTAAAACTTACGCAAAAAACCCGGTTTCTCTGAAAAATCGTCGATATATCCGAGAGATGCTTGATGCAGAAACCGGGTTTTTGACCCGGCTGGCGTAAGTTTTGTTAACAATACTCTGGACAGTGTGTGAATAAAAGTGCGATCGCACTTCTGTAAAAAGTAACTGGACTCTGAGCCAGAAAAAATAGAAAACCAGACAATATTTAGGTCACTCTCAAAAAACAGATCGTTTTAACCGACTGTCTCGATAAAATACTTGAATTAAATTTACCCAAATTTTATCAATTTGTCAAGTTTAAAATAAATTTTTAGTATTTGTTTAAATAATTCAGCTACCGTATATTTGTAATGTATTGAATTTAGATGGAATCTTGCCAAATTGATAAAAATCCGTTAATTTCTTACCTTCATTATCAGCAAAAGAAGCAAAATATTCGCCAACGCTGATATCTTTAATAGAGTCTAAATCATAAAAATGCAGCCACTCAACATCAAATACTGGAACTGGATCGACAAATGTTACCTTTCCTTCACCCAAAGTACAATCATTCCACGGGTTTTTGCCATGTTTGCGTCGAATATGAATCTGCCATTGCCCATTCGGGTAAACGATCAAACTTTCATTAGAAATATGAATCCAGTTGCCATCTACTACGCAGCCAGTAGAAATTTTTTGAGGTGAGAATACTTGAGGTTGAGGCATGGCTCCATAGACAATGCGAGCAATACGTTTGGCACGATAATCAAATTCAAAGCTTTTGGGGTATTTTGATTTCGGACTCCACCACGGAGTAACTTTAGAAGTTTCTAGTTTAGAATCTATTTCCTCACGATGTGCTTCATAACAACAGAGCATTTGCTGATATTCTACTCGACTAAACTCAGATGGATCTACATAGATTGTCCAGTTGCTTCTGGATACATCGTCATAAAAAGTTTTGATTTGTAATTTGGCGCGCTCGCTGGGATTTATCGGCAGACCCATATCTAATAATTCGGGAATAATTCGACCAGCCAAAGATCGAGAAACTACTTTGTCATTAAAACAGAAAATGGGGAAGCGAATCAAGTTACCAGAAGCTAGAAATATACTTTGGAAATAGTGTTCTTCCATGATGCTGATGCGATGGAATCTTTGCGGATGTTTGGTCGGACAAAACACTTGAAAAGTTAAGACATCGGGACGTTTCTTTTTGTAATATTTAGACAAATTATATGGACTTTTACGAGACAAGTATTCATAGATTACCCAAGCCCATATCGCAAAAAGTACACCCATATCCCACACTTTAGTTTCATACAATCTCAGGACAATTTTTCTGTACAATTCGTCATAAATCTTTTTGACATTTTTCATAATTATTATATAATCAGACACGAACTAATTGAACCTTGAACACCAAACATTTGCTTGGCTGCCTCATGTCATACGGATCGCGCGTGCGAACTTCCGTCCGCAATAGGTCGCGGACTTTAGTCCGCACTACGAACCTGATTTATTGCGGTTAATTCATCGGACATGATCGGAGATATTGCCCAAGCTTTTTGACAAGCCAATCCTCAATAGTTAGGACAGTTTGAAACCCGATGGAGTAGCTAAAAATCTGGCTGGTTATTGTAGATTTTTTTTACAGTTTCCACAAGAGCGAAAAAAGAAATAAAAAAAATTAACAATGGCATGGGTGGCTTTTTCAATAGTAGACTTTGAGCAGGGCCGGAGGTTATTAGTTGATTGAAATGGCTGTTTCATTCTAGAAAAAGTTACGAAAAACCCCTATTTTGTAGGGGCGAATTCACCCTAATTTTGACCACTAACCAATAACCTCAATAAATCCGCCCCGCCCCACTTGATGTCTGAAAAATACAAGGAGAAATAGCGAGTTCTGCTGTTTCTCCGATTCAAATTTATCATGCCAGACAGGGCTGGTATTGCACGGCCGCCAAAACCGGTGCACACCCTACAGGGTTTTAATTGGCGACTGAGTTAACAGCCGGGGTTCCTGATGTCTGAGGCGCGAGACGACTTGCGATTTGATTGATGAAACCTTGCAAGAAGGAAACTTGCTGATTTTGCAGAAATACTGCTTGCAAAGTTTTCGTCAGTTCCGTAAGATTGAAGATGCCTTTAGCATTTTCCAATTCTTGAGTTGAGAAATATTCAATTAAACTCAATCCAGCTATTCTGGTAAAATAGGCTGCACTAATTCCCTGCACCGCGCCTCCTGCTACATAGGTGACGGCATTGCTTTTCAGCAGTCCAGTAATAGTTTGAGTAGACAGTTCTACTAATCCCAATTTAAACATTTGATTAGCCAAAGTCCCCGCTACTGTCTTAGCTTGGTCTAAGGAAAACTTTTGCTGGTAGATGGCGCCGAGATCGATTACGAGTTGGGTGCTGATGGCGGTTGTTGCTAGCAAGTCTAAAGCTGGAACCGGATTAGTAAAGACGGCGGCGGCGGCGATGTACTGATATTGTTCGATAATGGGAATTGCCCGATCGCGCCTGACTGCATTTAATAAGGTTTTGGCCTCTAGCTTGATACTTGCAGCCTCACGCACTGCACTCGCCCAGACCAACTGTTGCCGTTCTTCCGTTAAGATTTTAGTCAATCTTTCCGTCAGCCCGTCGAGTTGAGAGACTTGATTTTCGATCCGTTCTTTAAATGTGCCGTCCGCTTGGTGCTGGCGCACTTTAATAGAATTGGGAGAAGCTGCGATCGCAATTATCTCTTCTGTTCCCAATATTCCTTGCATTTTCTGCTGCAAAGAGTTCAAAACCTGCGACTGCTGTTCTGGCAAATATTGGTCTTGTTTGTTCCAGACTAGCAACACGCGCTGACCTGCCGAAGCTAGCTGAGATAATGTTTTAAATTCGGAATCTGTGATGTCGCCCGCTGTCACAAACAGCACTAAATCACCATTGATTTTGGCATCGGCATTTGTATTAGCAAACAGCGCTGCTGTTTCTTGTAAACTAAGCTTTTGCGGGTTTTGAGATGCCCAATTAGAATTTAAAACTTGAATTAAGGCAGTTTTGCCGACAGCTTTGCCGCCAGTTACGGTAATCCGTAAATCTTGTCTGTCTAATTCGCTTCTGAGCCGATCGAGCTTTGCTGTTAGATTAGCAGGATCGGCGGAGTTTTGAGCTTCTGAGGCTAGCAATTTAATTGCTGCTTCCGAAGCCGCGATCGCTTTTTCGGCTGCTTCCCGGTTCGCCAGGGGTTGCGGGAGTGCGAGTTCGAGTTTGGGGGATTGTTGTTTCCACCACCAATAACCCGCACCGGCAGCAGCCAAGCCGATGAGTGCCGTTTCGCCCATTTCTGAACCCGAATGCTGTAGAGTTTCCAGCAGCCACAGCGCTGCTGAAAGTCCTATTCCGCCTATCAAAATCGGTCGCCGCAAGTTAAGTGTCATTTTTCCCTTCCTGTGGGTATTGTCGCCAAGCTTAACCTTACCGGGCTTGGCCTCCCTCCCTCTCTTCCATCGTACCTCTGCGGCATCCAAACTGGCAGGCGGGCGATCCGACTTTTTGCGATCGGGATTTGCGGCCCTGGCGCCAATCAACTTTTTGCACTTCTACAAACGGGGAATTAAGGACTGAATTCCTCACTACAAACCAATAGATTTTTACATGATTTTGCAAATATAATAGTGGATTTTTTCTCTAGGTTGGTAATGCTTGAGATTGTGATTCAAAAATATCAATTATTTGTTTGGGAATTGCTCGCGGGCGCATGGTGGTAACTTCAACCCAAACCCAAAGCGCCTCTGCTTTTAACAATATTTCGTCACTTCCAGCTAACGCGATGGAGTAGCGGCGGACAGCGCGCGGGCCGCGCATTTGTTCGATCCAAGTGGATATCTCCAATCGATCGCCCGCGGCTGCCGATCGCAAATAGTCAATTTCTATCCGTCGCATTACAAAGACGCCGCCCAATTCCCGGTAGCGATCGAGTGTAAATCCCAAGTGTTCTAAATGTTCGATCGCAGCGTGTTCTAAATAATGCTGGTAAACAGCATTATTTACGTGACCGAGAGCATCCATTTCATAATGTCGCACTCTAATTTCTGTAGTAAATGGTGTCAAATTCTCACCTTTCCAGTTGTTGCGGTATTTTGTAGTTCCGAGTGCGATCGCACTCTGGGTCGATACTGGCTCAGAACTGATTGCAAGTTACACTCAATAGTTGAAACGTCACTGCTTCCAGGTTAATCTTAGTCCGGGAAGCACAGACGGTCAATCGATTTTAGATTTTAGATTTTAGATTTTAGATTGACCCCACGGATAAATGCGGGGGCTTGAGGATTTTCGATTTTCGATTTTGGATTGATTCCACGGATAAATCACGTGGCGG
>NZ_JAUBOQ010000003.1:129791-228187 GCF_036700325.1 Microcoleus sp. Z1_B2 | reverse complement strand
GATTTTCGATTTTCGATTTTGGATTGATTCCACGGATAAATCACGTGGCGGATACCACATGAAGAAATTCTTGGTCATCACCTTGGTTTTTTTACGACCATACACTAGCTTAAAACCCTCAGTCTCGGTTAAAAAAGCCGGTTTCTTGGTTCTGAGTGCGTCCCCGACTAAATCTTTGAGAAATCGGAGGGGTAATTGTTTAGTCCCCTAGACAAATCCCTAAACCGCGGGCCGTTTTAACCAGAGTACCATCGAAGTCTACAGGTCTGTATTTGGCGATCGCATCTTCCAGAGGAACGCTCACAACTTCCCGCTTTTGCCAAGATACCATGCAGTCGTATTTCTCTTCGGCAATTAAATCAACTGCTGCGACGCCAAAAGCAGAAGCAATTAACCTTTCTAGCGATGAAGGAGTTCCTCCGCGTTGAATATGCCCCAAAACAGTGACGCGAGTTTCTGCACCGCTGCAGTCAGAAATTGTATCAGCTAAATACTGACCAATTCCGCCTAATCGACTTTGACCTAAGCGATTTGTTTGCATTACTAACTCGCCTTCTTCAGTGCGAACTGCCTCCGCTACTATAATTAAACAGTAGTTTTTTCCCCGGTCTTGGCGTTCTTGGATTTGGGCACAGATTTTGGAAATTGTGTAAGGGATTTCTGGAATCAAAATTATATCAGCTCCTCCAGAAATTCCGGCACTGATCGCAATATGTCCAGCGTCGCGTCCCATGACTTCGACAATCATGACGCGACTGTGACTTGCGGCAGTAAAATGCAAGCGATCGAGTGCTTCAGTGGCAATATTTACCGCAGTATCAAAACCGATAGAACGCTCGGTAATTCCAACATCATTATCAATAGTTTTAGGAATCGCAACTAAATTCAAATTACCTTGTTGAGCAATCTTCCTGAGAATGGCAAGACTACCGTCGCCACCAATCCCAATTAAAGCATCCAAACCTAATTGATGATAGCCTTCGATAATGTCGTCAGAACGATCGCGTAGAGTGCCATCAGGCATCGGGAAAGCAAAAGGGTCGCCCTTATTTGTCGTGCCTAGCATCGTACCGCCAATGGTGAGCCACGAGTCTACTTTCTCAATATCCAAAGGAATTGCTGCAGGGGGACGACTCATCAATCCGTTGGTGGCTTGACGAATCCCCATCACTTTCCAATTGTAAGTTCCCGTTGCGCGGTAGACAACGGCTCGAATAACTGCGTTTAAGCCGGCACAGTCACCCCCGCTGGTGAGGATACCGATACATTTTTGTTCTCCCATAATTGCCCGACTTTTGTTCATCAGAACATGAGTTGATATTTTTAGATCCCGATCGTCCAATCCTGATTTTCGACGTAAATAGGTAGGCGAAAATAAACTTTACTCTGTAACAGAATGTAAAGCTATCATAACTTTTGTGATTGCTTTGATAAGATATCGCTCCTTTGGGGAGCGTTTCACTCGTTTTTGACTACTTATGTATTTTCAAGCTTCATCGACCTAATTGAGTGCCTCATCTCTGAAGCATTCCACAAGTTCGATCGCCAACTAAGTAGCATCGCCAATCACCGTCTCCAACAAAACATCAATTTTACTTGGGATTGAGGCGTTTAGAAACTTGGTTAATTATACCGCTGAGAATAGCACCACCCATAAGAATTCCCAGGGCGGGATTAAATACGGGCTGCCAGAGACTGTACCACAAATCAAAACCGAGATTCACCCCGGTCGATCGACCCGCTACTGCGATCACAAACCACCCAAAAATGGCAAAGACGAAAAACACATCAGCTACTAAAATCAAGTTGAGAAAGTTAAGAAATTTATCTTTCATTGTCGAGGGTTCCTTTTGAGTGTATATGTGTCAAGTTTTGGCAAGCGGTTGGTAGTCGAGCGGATTGATAGCTGCAACTGGCGATCGAATAAAGATAAAATATCATTCAATTGTTTTCGCGCACAGGCTGTCAAAATATGGTTCGCTATACACTTCCTCAAAGCCCCGAAATTATTTTAACTGTCAAGGGGAAAGATTCAGCCAAAGCCCGGGAAGAAGCGATGGATCGGCTGATGGATCTCATGGATGAGGGCAAGCTGCCTACGGAACTCGTGGAGGGATTTGGGCCCAAGCAGTTTGTTGAAGTTAAGGATATCGAAGATGCTGCGTCTGACGGCGAGGATGCGATTACTGAAGCCGTCCAGATTTTGAGCAATTTGGCAAGTCTCAAATTGAAAGTGATGGAATCCCGCGAAGAAGCACTCAAAATCCGGGCTGCGATCGACATTTTGTTTACAGATGAAGCTGTGACTGCCGAGGAAATCGCCAGCCTCAAAGACGGTTTCAAGGTTCTCAAAAACTTCGCTCAAGCTAACGTTCGCTATCGAGATGCTAGGAGTAAAGCCGAGTCAGCCCGTGCAATTCTCGACGAAGCTTTGCAATCTGTCGAACCGGAAAACAAGGCGCACAAATCCGCGAAATAGTAGCAGGTTACATGGAAACTCACATCTTGCACCATTCTCAAGAACAGGCCGTCCAGCTTGTTCCACAAGAAAATTTACTATAGCAATCCCAAATCATTTGTGTAATTTTTGTAGGGGCAAACCCCCCGTGGTTGCCCCATGAGGCAGGGTAGGCACTCTTAGCACTACCCCTACATCTTTTTACTCCTGCAAGGATTGCTATATATATTGTGGAACAGGCCGAAAAGCCTGTTCCTAAAAAGCTGATTGACAATGGTGCAACATCTGAGTTAAAACCTATTTCTGTCATTACGATCAGAAACGAAGAAATAGCAAACCTCGGCGATTGCTTCGTTTCTTTATTCAAACATACAATATTCGGACATACAATAACTCGGCTGCAAGACATACTACAGCGGATTCCAGGTTTATAAAGTACACCCCAGAAACCGGGTTTCTTCTGGATTTCTCGCCAAAAACCGGTTTTATTCAAGAAACCCGGTTTCTCTGTACTTCACTTACCTGGAAAGTGCTGTATTAACTTTATCCACATTGAAATCTGGAAAAAATTGTGAACCAACAACAAACAGGAATTCTCAGAAACTCGATGTCAGGCAGCTTGCTGCTGGCTAAAGACTTAGGTTTTCAACCAAGAACTGTGATTGATGTCGGTGCCGCCTTGGGAACTTTTAATCTTTACGAAACTTTCCCCGATGCGCGACATTTGCTAATTGAGCCAATCGCCGAAAATGAACCTTATCTGGCCAAAATTTGCCGCAAACTCAAAAGTGCAGAATACATTATTGCAGCAGCTACCAAAGAATCGGGAGTTTTCACCCTCAACGTCAGTCCCGGTATGGTGCATTCTTCACTTTCTGAAAATCTCGTTACTGACAGCAGCAATCCTTATGTGAGAAACATACCAGCCATTACCTTGGATGGAATATGCAGGGAAAGAAACTTGCCAGGCCCGTATTTAATTAAAGTTGATGTAGACGGACAGGAATTAGATGTTTTAGCAGGAGCAACTGAGATTTTGCAGCAAACTGAATATGTAATTGTAGAAGTTACATTGTTCGGTCAGATGTATGATGTAATGAGTTTTATGAACTCCCAAGGATTCGCAGCTTATGATATTGTTGATTTGTCCTATCGCCCGATTGATAAGGCGTTGTGGCAAGTTGATATGGCTTTTGTTAAAGAATCGGGTCAATTTAGAAGAGAGAAAGGTTTCGCGACAGGAGAGCAGGATCTCGAAGCACTTAACTCGCATCTCAAAGCTTATCGGGAAAGTTTCATCAAACACATTGACACTCATTACAGCGACCCAGTAGAGCCGGAACCGCAGGTCAATCAAGCTGTTTTGGGCGAAGATTATGTCATAATTTAATCAGCTATTGTGCATTTAAACTGCATACTTGGGGCAGCGTCGGAGCAACGTCCCACAAGAGTTTGATTATTTGTTGACCTGCAATTTAAATACTGATCTAGCTTATGATGTCCAGTAGAATACCCCCTATAGGTTCGTAGTGAGGAATTCAATCTATGAGGAATAAAGTCCTCACTACAAACCCAAGCTTACAAACTTAAAAAAGGCAGGTTTACTACTTCCCCGGTCATTTCTCCTACCTGCACTTTCAGCCCTTCGCCCCCCGCTTTTGTGCGGATGTAAGCCAGACCAAAAAAGCCAGATTCAGTTTCCGTAAAACTGGTGAGTTTGCCGACTTTTTCTTCTCCGATTGTGACTGCTGTTCCGGGTTCAACAGCACCGCTCAACTGCACGCCCCAAAGTTCTTGTTTGACTCCTTTGTAGGTGTTCAACCGGGCAATTGTTTCTTGACCGATGTAGCAACCTTTGTCATAGGTAATCGTGTGTAAAAGGCGGGCTTCTAAGGGGTTGTAATCGTCTGTGAGTTCAAAATCGGGGGCGGGGCGTCCTTGTTCGATTCGCAGTTGTTCCCAAACTCGATCGCCCATCGGTACGGCCCCAGCTTTGACTAATTCCTGCCACAAGTTGGCGGCATCGCAAGCTTGGGCAATTAACGTGTATCCGGGAGTTGCTAAACCGCTACCAACCGCAACTCGAACCCCCCCTTCGTAAGGGGGGGAAAGAGGGGGGTTTTTTATCAATTTGTGAGTAGCGTAAGGTTGATTTTCGAGTTCGGTAACTCCGATTTTTTCTAATAGTTGAGTGCTTTCCGGGCCGAGGAGACTGAAAGCAACAGTTGTATCGGTTAAATCTGTTAACTCGACTCGATCCATTGGGAAAATATAGCGATCGAGCAATTCCAGTAGTTGGCGGCGGCGGTTGGGCGAAACTAACAGCAGTACGGCATCTTCTGTAGCGTAAGCGGTGGCGAGGTCGATCGTCCGGGCGGTGGATGTGACGAAAACGGTGTCGCAACCTTGACCGGGTTTGAGTATATTGAAGTTATTCGTACTTTGATTGTGCAAGAACCGGAGGCGATCGCTGTCTGAGATTTGAATGCGTCCCCAGTGAGTGCGATCGTACAAAGCTACACCTTGTTTCGTTGCTGCGATCGCTTCTGCGTCGTTACCAAAACTGACTGGGACAATTTCTTTGGTTGTTAACTCTGCAAAAGTAGCACCGGTGGCTGCTTGAATGTCGTGCAATTGCTGAATCATAAGATTTTGTTGACTGTTAACTGTTGACTGATAACTGATGACTGTTGACTGTTGACTATTAACTACTACTTTCCTGTCAACTGACAACTGACAACTGACTATTTGTCCAAATTAGCGAATATTTCTTGGATTAATTGGCTGGCTTTAGCATCAAGACGATTCCAATCTACATCGCCAGTCTCACCATCAATCAAGCTAGTATCAATTACAACTTCTTGGCTTTGGATTTGACTGTGGGCGGGCTGGTAGTTGACAAAGCAGACTCGATAGCAAAGTTCCCAAATATCGACACATCTTTGCTCGCCTTGAAGCTCTAAAAGTAGTTGATAGCCAGGAATGGGAATCTGGACTTCTTGATAAGTACCCGTCCAAACTGACTCCTCTAATTGTTTGCGGATGTTGTCGATCACTCGGATCATCGCTGGCTGCATGAGCAGTTCAGCTTGCTGCCACGCGATCGGGCTAGTTATTTTAGGCTTCATATACAAGGTTCTAAAAAAGAAAATCAATAAATTAATTTTCTAGCATTGGGTGCCAACTTTTGAGACATCCGCCCCAGAATGTTAAATTTAGTTGTCACCCAATTCAACAGTCAACCCCCAAGAGCAACAGCAACAGCCGTTCTCGGCTTGACGGCTAAAAACGGCTGAAACTTTTGATATTGAGTTATCGGATGGGTAATGTAGGATTTGAACCTACGGCATCCTGCGTGTAAAGCAGGCGCTCTACCACTGAGCTAATCACCCAATTGCACTCACAAGGATTTATCATATCACAGTAACTCAGAAAGATCAAGTAAAAAAAATCCTAAACTTTAAATGCCCTCTGGCCGCACCCACGATCAAATAACCATGTGGAGTTTGCCCTTGGTGGCAGCCCTCACCTTTGGCCAGACGAGCAGCAGCAACCTGACTTTGCTCGTTTCCGGCAGTTTCTTATTCGGCGGGCTGATGTTTGGCCCCGACTTGGATATCTACTCCTGCCAGTATCAGCGCTGGGGATGGTTCAAACCAATTTGGCTCCCGTACCAAAAAAGCCTGCGCCACCGCTCTTTTTTGTCCCACGGCCCTCTGATCGGCACTGCTTTGCGAATCCTGTACCTCGCTATCTGGATCGCGGTTCTCGGAGTGTTGGGATTGGCAATTGCCGAAAAAGTCGGAAACTTCGGCTGGAATTGGCAGGATGTGGTTTTGAGTTACGGGCGATCGATCTGGGAACACCACATCGAAATTTTAGCCGTTTACATCGGTCTAGAATTGGGCGCTATGAGCCACTATCTGAGCGATTGGGGCGGCTCGGCTTACAAAAGATTAAAAAAGAAAGGATTGAGCGGGTTGCGGCCTCCTGGGACAATTAAGAGGCGCAAACGCCAACCTACCCGCCGCACTTCCAGCAAATCTAAAAGGTAAATTCCGATGTCTAATTCCCACAATCGATCGCTCACAGCACTCGAAGAACTTATAGAAGTTGTAGCTAAATTGCGATCGCCCGACGGCGGATGTCCTTGGGATTTAGCTCAAACTCCCCAAACTCTAATTCCTCACATAATCGAAGAAGCTTATGAAACCGCCGATGCGATTCGCAAAGGAGATAAAGATGCGATCGTCGAAGAATTGGGCGACTTACTGTTACAGGTAATTCTGCAAGCTCAAATTGCCAGCGAATCCAATCAGTTTACCTTCGCCGAAATAGCTGCGGGCATTACAGAAAAACTAATTCGGCGACATCCCCACGTCTTTGGCGATGTCGAAATCAACAGCGTCGATGAAGTCAACGAAAACTGGGAAAAAATCAAAGCAGCAGAAAAAGGCACAACATCGGAAAAGCCGCCAACTTTAGCCTCGAAAATGAGCCGTTATGCCAGCACTTTGCCGCCAATAGCCGCCGGGATGAAAATCTCCCAAAAAGCTGCGGAAGTGAGTTTTGATTGGGACAGTGTAGACGGCGTTTGGGATAAATTTCACGAAGAAATGGCAGAATTTGAGCACGCTCTCAAACACGAGGATCAGGCAGCGCAGCAGTCAGAATTGGGAGATATTATGTTTGTGTTGATTCAATTAGCTCGCTGGTACGATTTAGATCCGTCGGCTGCTTTGCAAGGAACAAACGATCGTTTCGTGCAGCGGTTTGCGAAGGTAGAGGCTGCGTGCGATCGACCTTTGTCAGATTATGCCCCAGAAGAGTTAGAATCTCTGTGGCAGCAAGCTAAAGCTTTAATTGCTAAACAAAAGGGCGATGCGTAATATCAAATCCGTGGGTATCAGAATGATTAATCTCTCTCTTCTCTAACTCTGCGCCCTCTGCGCCCTCTGCGGTTAAAAACTCCCAATCTAACTAATTTTCTTTAATCAGACATCAAAAATCAACTACTCGTAGAGCTTCGCGTCATTGTACGGCGGATGTTCGCACGCGATGTAAAGCGCATTTGTCGGTTCCAGGGCTTCCCCAGTCACCGGATCGATCGGCTTGAGGACAAAGCATAACAGAGAGAGCGATCGCCAATCCAAATTATCCAGCTTCCCACGTTCGTAACGGTTGACTGTTGCGGCACTGATACCCACATCTTTGGGTACGGGTTGATTTGTAGCTGTGAACAGCGCCTCTTCATATCCCTTGGTTTTGAACTCTGTTTCGCTGACAGACCAGCCTGTTGTCTGTCTTGCTGCTTTTAAAATCTTCCCCAAACGCATCCGCCCCGTTTCAGTGAAGCGAACGGGACGCAATTCCTGCTCTTTGTCTACCACAGCTTTGTTAGAGAGTCCTGACATTTTTCCCACCTACGTTAACTCTCAAACTAGCACAGCATCAATGATTGAGGGTTGCACGAGCAACATCTGAGCTGAAGAAGTTTAAATTAATTTCATTGCACTTGTGCAATAAGAGTCTGATATAGTAATATGTAATTGACTCTAAACCGAACTTGCCTCTCAACCCCTGAGTATACAGCCATGACACCACTGTTTCGCCGCATCCAACCCTCGAAAAAGCTCCGCATCACCGTCAGGTCGTAGGCGTAAGCCGGGGCGTAGCCATCGCCCAACTGCTCAAAATCAGCCAAAATCAAATTAAGCGAGTCGAATCCTGGGCTTTCGTGGTTTTCGTGCACCGGCGGGACAGAGGCGGACAATTTCTCAGCTACCGGAAGCTGGAAGAATGGCAAAATGCGATCGCCCATCACATCCAAACCTGCCCCACTCTTGGAGAACTCTCGCAGCTCAAAACATCTATTCACTACGACAGCCGGAAATTCAAAAAACAATGTCTCCCAAAAACACTTGACTTTTTAAATCAAATGTGCATTGAAAGACAAGACATTCTCGAAATCTGGGAAAGCTCAAACTGCATTGCTTCCTAGCAGAAATTAGGCAGATTTCCTTGCCCAAAACAGAAGCGAAACATTTGCGAGCAATTGCGAGATCGAATCACCCCAAAAATCACCCGCGAATGCTCCGCCACATTCATGAAAGCGATCGCCAAAGCAATTAAGACATTGCCTGAGCAATATAATCAAAATAAGGAGCTGCTTCCTTAGCATCATCCTGATTGAGCAAAGCCAAAGAAGCTTCCTTCAAACAGCGGATAGCTTCGACCATGCCAGGAACAGGAACGCCCAGAGAATTATACATTTCCCGAACGCCAATCAAACCGATGCTTTCGATCGGCTCCTTGTCACCCGCCAAGATACCGTAGGTAATCAGGCGCAAGTACCAGCCGTAGTCGCGCAGACACAAAGCCCGTTCGCGTTGGCCGTAAGCATTGCCCCCAGGAGAGATAAAATCAGGTCGTTTTTTCCAGAGTTTTTTACTAGCTTCTTCAACAATTTTCTTCTCACTGTCAGACAGCGCAGTAGCAATACGCACCCGCTGTTCTCCGGTTTTAAAGAAATCATTGATACTTTGGAGTTCGCCGGTACTGGGATAACGAAGTTCGTCGTCGGCTTGGAGAATAAATTGGCTAACTACGCTCATTGTTATTCAAATTTGAGGATAACATTAATAAACATTCCCATCTTTTAGCGACGGGATTCTTGGTTCGCAGACTTGCCTTGCTCCTAACATTTATCAATCCTAGAAGTAGAGGGTAAATCTCCCCAAGCGTTATGCTTGATGTTCAAGCCAGTTTCCTTGTGTTCCAGGGTACTGCGGGAAAAACTCAAAAATTGCGAGTGAGAGTTTGGATGTCAGCAGACAGTTGGACTGTTTAACGAGTTTTTGCTACATCGCCCCAACAGCATATCGCACCGACGGGATCGAGGCAACTCGCGGCAAGCTCGACTCCCCGGTTGAAGCTTGGCTTTAGCAGCAAGACGTTCAGCAGCAGGAAGACAGCCTGCAATTGAGCTTGAGTGCGACGGCTTACGCCCCGCTTCTTCGCTACGACTTATCTCAGGAAAGAGAGAGCGATATTGCATTACCATATTAAATCCTACCACGACTACTTGTGACCAAATCTAAATTCCCCACCCCAAACTCGACGAAATTGGCAAACCCTTGCCAGCAAGGTCAACTGATTGAGATAGAGATTACCGACTTGACAGACACCGGCGACGGAGTTGGTCGTTTTGGTGAGTTAGTAGTGTTTGTGCCCGATACCGTGACGGGCGATCGAGTCCTTGTGCGCCTCGTCCAAGTCAAATCCACCTATGCTACAGGCAAGCTGGACACACTTCTCGAAACCTCCGAACACCGCATCCGAGCTAACTGCATTGTCGCCGACAAGTGCGGCGGCTGTCAGTGGCAGCACGTAGACTATCAATATCAGCTTGCAGCCAAGCAAAATCAAATCATTCAAGCCTTAGAAAGGATTGGCGGATTTAGCAATTTGCAAGTCGATGAAATTTTAACGGGAAAAATCGAGGGATTTCCCCAATTTTTGGGATACCGCAACAAAGCGACTTATCCCGTGGCAATATCTGCGACAGGTCAAGTTCAAGCGGGTTACTATCAAAAAAGCACGCACAAATTAGTCAATCTCAATCAGTGTCCGGTGCAAGACCCGCGCCTCAATCCTTTGTTAAAAGAAGTCAAAGAAGACATCCACTGGCGGGATTGGCAAGTTTACGACGAAAAGAAACATACAGGAGAATTGCGTCATTTGTCCTTGCGGATCGGACGGCGCACCGGCGAGATGCTGCTAACTTTAATAGTTCGCACTGGAGACTTGCCGGGAATCGAAGAGCAAGCATCAGAATGGCTGAAACAATATCCTCAACTGGCAGGGGTTTGTTTGAATATAAATCCCGCTCAAACTAATGTGATTTTTGGAACTGAAACTCGCTGCATTGCGGGTCGTTCTTATCTGCGAGAAAGCTTTGCTGGGATGAATTTTCAGCTAAGAGCAGATACTTTTTTTCAGGTAAATACAGAGGCGGCTGAAGCGTTGTTAGAGGTGATGGTAGGGGAATTGAATTTGCAGGGAAATGAGGTTTTGATTGACGCTTACTGCGGAATTGGTACTTTTACTTTACCCTTGGCAAAACAAGTAAAAATAGCGATAGGTTTAGAAGTGCAACCGGCGGCGATCGAACAAGCCAAATTAAATGCTGAGTTAAATGACGTGAGAAATGTCGATTTTCAGGTGGGAACTGTAGAGAGTTTGCTGCCTTCCTTGGGATTGACACCGGATATTGTGCTGCTAGATCCGCCGAGGAAAGGGTGCGATCGCGCGGTTTTGGAAGCTATCAAGGAAATTAAACCAAATCGTATTGTTTATGTTAGCTGCAAGCCGGCTACTTTGGCTCGCGACCTGAAGATTTTGTGCGAAAATGGGGATTATAAGTTAGCGCGAGTGCAGCCGGCGGATTTCTTTCCTCAGACTTCTCATGTTGAGTGTGCGGCGTTTTTGGTGCGGTAGGTAGGTGGACATGATGGCATTTATGTATGTTCATCTTGTATCAAGAAAGAGGTAGATTGCGATTTATCATTGGGTGGGGGCGGGTTTATGAGATTGTCGATTACAGGCAATTATTGTTGGTGAACCCGCCCCTACAGCATCAAAAACACTTTTCAACCGAAGCTAACAGGCACGATATAAAAGGTTGATTCGCGATCGAATAATTGGCGATCGCGTAGGGGCGGGTTTTACCCACCATAACTGCCTCATACCAATAACCTAGTAAACCCGCCCCGACTTAGGCTATAATCAAACAAAATTGTACAATTTGCTTCCTTTTCAACTTAACTACTTAGCGATTTTAGTTTGGATACCATTATGCTATCAATTGAGCAACTGATGAAAGAAGCTTTATCTTTGCCAAATGCGTTGAGAGCGCAGTTAGCAGAGATGCTAGTTGAGAGTCTTGAATTTGATATAGACGGAACAGTTCAAAAGTTGTGGACTGTGGAAGCTAAGCAGCGTCGCGACGAAATCCGAAGCGGTATGGTTGAGCCAATTCCAGGAGAAGAAGCGTTAGCTCAGATTAGGCAGATTATAGCACAATGAGGTACGTTTTTCACCCGGCAGCATTAACTGAATATGCTCAAGCTGTCCAATTTTATACAGAGCGTCGAGTTGAATTAGCGCAAGCTTTTATTAATGCCGTTGAAGATGCTATCTTCCGTCTTGTCGAATCTCCAACTCGTTCGCCGATAGTTGATGAAGATATTCGCCGTTGCCTAACGCGAAAGTTTCCTTATGGAATTCTCTACACCATAGAGGATGATTTTATTTTAATTGTGGCAGTAATGCACTGCAATCGAGAACCAGGATACTGGAAAGAGCGAGTTACAGAGAAACCACCAGATTAAGAGGTGATTGTGGAATGGATCGATTAGCTAAATATCGGCAAATTGTTCGCACTTTCCTGATGGAATATAGCAAGACTAAACCTATCAATGGCGACAGTGAAATCCAGGTATTGTTTGACACCGAACATGACCATTATCAGATAGTAGATTTAGGTTGGGACGGTCACAATCGGATTTATAGTTGCCCGATCCACTTAGATATTAGAGATGGGAAAGTCTGGATTCAACGCAATCAAACCGATGAACTGATTGCTGAGGAGTTAGTGCTGATGGGTGTGGCGCGGGAGGATATTGTTTTGGGGCTTCAGCCTCCCTATGCAAGGCAGTTTACGAGCTATGGTGTCGCTTAGGCTGTGGCGATCGCACTTATAATGTCTTGTCACAAGGGCGATCGCTTTTAGGGAATGAAAGGGCGATCGCTTTGTTTAATTATTTTCATTTTTGTTGACTGTTATAATACTATTTATGCTAAGCTCCTGTAGAGATAGATCCAAAAAGCAATGACATCAGCTTTAATTTATCCTCATATCGAGAAAGTAGCGGGTCAACCCGCACGGTTGCAGCGGATACCCCGCGTGCGGGTTGCTCAGATTGTGATGGATTATCTAGCTTACGGTTGGTCAGTGGAAGAAATGTGCCGCCAGCATCCTTATTTGATGCAGTCGGAGGCTCATGCAGCAATGGCTTATTACTTTGACTTTCAAGCTGAAATTGAGCAGGAGATTCGGACGGAATGGGAGCAGGTACAACAGGAAAAATCTCTGCTTTCGCCTTCACCATTTTTCGTGAGAATGCGAGCTAAGGGGTTGTTGTAAGTGGCATTGGAACTCATTGCTTTAGCATCAGAATCCGATGAATGGATGAATGCTGTTGAGTACATTCCTTTTTAGGGCGATCGCTTTTTGGGAATGAAAGGGCGATCGCATTTGCTACCTCTACTTCATCAGGCTCGTTGTAAAGCAAGAAATAGAATAATGTGGTAAATAACATGAATAATATATAGTGAGTTCTGAATTTGCGACATCTGCTAATTTTGGCTTGCTCCCAGCGTAAACGGTCGGATGCTGATCCCGTAACGACGTAAACCGCGCGCAATATTAGAGTCAATATGTTCGTCTAAATGAAAACGAATTTGCTGACTCACCTCTAATTGCCCTCAATTTTTCTTGTAACGGAGATGGTAAACTATTACGCTTTAATTCTTTCACAATAGCTCGACTTTCAGCAGTGTGACGATCGATTTCTTCTCGACGATCGTAATAATAGGTCATTGCAGCATGAACTGAGGCAAGTGGTAAGTCATACTTGCCGGCAATTTCTTCTATAGAAATTCCCATTTTCAGATACATTTCGGCGATGTGTGCTACAGCAATTCGATGGCCAGCAATGCGTGGCTTACCGCCAAGTACCCCAGGCGTAATTTCGATATGTTCTGTGATGACGGATTCCTTAGACATTATAGTTAAAGGCTATTAATTGGTAATTTTTAAGCTCTTTAATATTAGCACAAATAGTCACAGTTACAGGAAATAGTAGGGTGCGTTAGACATTAATTCTTTCGATTTCAACAAGTTTTTCGGATCTGACGCACCCTACGAACAGTATTTCGATCGCCCTCAGTGCCAACTAGATGCAAACTAGATCCAGTCCGGCCTGAATCGGGGGGAGTCCAGAAGTATAGAATAGAGGTTGCGGAACCGGCACACCGCCCGATCGCTCGCCCCCAGCAATTTGTTACCCTAAAAATAGAATCTCCCCTCCCTCAACTCCCTCCCATGAACAACGCTTCTCCCCTGATTCAAACCGTGACTCCAGAACGCTGGGCCGGGTTTAGTATGGACTTTATAGGGGCGGGTTACACGGGTTTGTTGGTCAAAAACGGCCGCGCCGTGCGTACCCTGAAATCCGGGCGGCATTTCAGCTTCGCCCTTCCCCTGCTGGAACAGTGTCAAATTGTCATCGTAGACACCAAACTCCGCAATTTGGATGTACAGTCGCACGGAGATTTTTTGTCTAAGGATCGGTTTTTAATTGATGCCACTCTGACTGTTATTTATCAAGTTATAGATCCGAAACGAGTAGCTTTGGAATTGTCCGATCCTCTAGCTGTTTTAGCAAGTGCAGTTAAGGATTGTATGGGATTAGCGATCGGGCAAATACCCCTACAACAGCTTATTAGTCAAGGACGGCTGTTGCTGCGCCAAAATTTGCTCGATCGCGTCCAAGATTTTTATACTCTAGGTTTTAACTTAGAAGACGTGCGAATTGGCGATGTCAGCTTTCCCGAAACCAACGGAGTTATTCGCCAAGTTGAGGGAATGAGTGCCCGACAGGAAGCAGAAAATGCCGCAGCCCTGCAAATGAGAATTGCCGAAGCAGGCCGTCCGATTGTTCCTCAATCTCCCGTACAGCAGTTAAACTTAATTTCAGGTAATTCTCCTGCGAGTCTTCCAGCTTCCGACACAGCAGCAGGGTTCGATCGCGATTTACAACAACTAACACAACAACTTGCTCAAAACAGCCTCCCTGCGGGGAGAAATCCTCCCCAACTTGCACCCACGGTACTCGCAAGCAGCGATCGCAAAACAACCGCATATTTAATCTACAAACTTTCTGGAGAAGCGATCGCCCTAACGGCCAATCCCTTTACAATTGGACGCGAACCAACCAACACTTTAGTATTACAAGATCCGCAAAGTTCGCGCTATCACGCTCAAATCCGCCGGGCCACTGACGAACTTGGCAAACAGCGGTATCAGCTTGTCGATAGCGGCAGTTCCAACGGCACTTTTGTAGGGGGGCAGAGGCTGGCTGCTAACGAGCCTTTTTGGCTGCCAAATGGCTGCGAAATTGCGATCGGCGACCAAAAATGGATATTTCAAAATTCGTGAGTGAGAGAGATGAAGATGTTTTTAAACAGCAGATAAACACAAATGAATCCCATCAGCGTTTATCTGTGTTTATCTGTGTTTATCTGCTGACATCTGCGGTTAAAAATCCCAATTTGAGTAACTTGCTTTAATCACGATATACAACTAATATCATGTCCGGTCGATTACCATGATTGCTGTAGGGGCGGGTTCACCAATAATATTTGCCAAAAACCGACAATCTCAAAAACCCGCCCCGGCCTGTGTATTATGCGCGATCGATCGGACATGATATAATAGATGAAGATGCTTTTAAACAGCAGATAAACACAGATAAATTCCATCGGCTTTTATCAGTCAGGTTTCTGTAGGGGCGTTGTCACGAGTCCCCGCCCTTCCCACACAGCTTGACCGAAAGCATCCAGGATACAAGCCCCCGCATTCATCCGTCCAGAAATAAAAAACCTGTATCCGATAAAGGAGCCCCGAATTTATCTCGCGCAAGTCAATGCTTCAATTCTAAAATCTAAAATCTAAAATCTAAAATCTAAAATCGATTGACACCTTCTCCCGCCCCAATTCCCTATACTCCCAGGTAGAAGTCTCTTGCCAACCCTAGGGGGGATATCTCCACAAGCATTTCGAGCGAGAATTTGTCAAGATTGAAAATATAAGTAGAGGACAACCCCATGAGCTTTTCTATACAATCTGTTTACAACTGGTATCGCGACACCCTCCGCAACCCCAAGTACCGCTGGTGGATTATTCTGGGAACCCTGGCATATCTGGTAAGCCCGATCGACATAGCCCCAGACTTTCTCCCCGTCATCGGACAAATTGACGACGTGGCAATTGCAGTCTTGCTGATTTCCGAAGTGTCGCAAATGGCGATCGACTACTTTAAATCCCGCCAAACAGAGACAGCTTCAGCATCCGAAGCCACCGGTGCCCCTTATTCTGAAGCCAAAGGCAGCACCGTTGACGTAGATGCAGTTTCTGTAAAATAATTTTTCCAAAAATAATCGAGCGCTACAACCCCGACTTCTTCAAGAAATCGGGGTTTTTGTTTTTTAAATGGCAACTGCTCAGATCGTGCTCCAAAGCTGGTAATTTTAACTATGGTCAATCTGTGTTAACAACAAATTTTTATAGATGAAGTTTAGCTACATAGTACGAAGACTTAATTTAGCCACCAGTCGCACCCTCACAGCGTCGGTTGCTACCGATCCAGAAATTACAGGCGCGGCCCCAGTTGATGAAGCTGCACCGGGCACAATCAGTTACATAGAAGGTGCTAAATTTGCCGTTCATACAGCCACTACAAATGCTTCGGCTTTAATTTTACCCTTAGATGAAAGCCTCCAAGCTCAATGTACCGATCGCAACATCGCTTGGATTGCCGCACCAGATCCGCGATTGCTGTTTGCTGAAACGATCGCCATTTTCTATCAACCGTTTCGCCCAGCATCCGAAATTCATCCCTCAGCCGTCGTTCACCCCTCAGCAGAAATTGGTGAAAATGTCTATATCGGCCCCCACGTCGTTATTCAAGCAAAAGTCAAAATTGGCAGCAACGTTTGCATTCATCCAAATGTCGTAATTTACCCAGATGCGGAAATTGGCGAAGGCACTGTTTTACACGCTAATTGTGTCATTCACGAACGTACTCGCATCGGGGCAAATTGCGTGATTCACAGCGGTGCGGCGATCGGTTCCGAAGGTTTTGGGTTCGTGCCGACAGCCACAGGATGGGTGAAAATGGAGCAGTCTGGCTGCACTGTATTAGAAGAGGGCGTTGAGGTTGGCTGCAACAGCACGATCGACAGGCCCGCTGTCGGAGAAACCCGCATCGGCCAAAATACAAAAATCGACAATTTAGTACAGGTAGGTCATGGCTGTCAAGTCGGGAAAAATTGCGCGTTTGCCGCTCACGTTGGCATGGCTGGCGGAGTAAAAATTGGCAACAATGTAATTTTGGCAGGTCAAGTAGGAATTGCTAATCAAGCCAAAATCGGAGATGGGGCGATCGCCACTGCTAAAGCCGGAATTCACAGCGACGTGCCCGCAGGTGCGATCGTGACGGGTGTTCCAGCAATTCCCCACAAACTATTTCTGAAAGCCGCAGCCGTCTACAACCGCTTGCCGGAAATGTACCAATCTTTGAGGCAAATTCAGCGCAAGCTCGATCGGTAGTCAATTGGCAGTTGGCAGTAGTCAGTTGGCAGTTGGCAGTAGTCATTAGTCATTAGTCATTAGTCATTAGTTAACAGTTAACAGTCAACAGCCAACAGTATTATAGTTGCAACCTATTAAATGTGGAATAGTATAAACAACCTGCAATTGATGTCGCCGTCAATACCAGCAATTGTCAAAATAATCTTCTTTTTCTCGACTTGGATGGTTGTGTGGCTTCCCGCAGCGATTGTGCTGGCGATCGCCCTTAAATGGCATCCGCCCCAACCCTTGGGAAACAAAAAACTACCTTTACTAGCTTCCCTCTACGTGATTGTCCCCTTCATTTTATGGGCGACAAGTTGGATCGAAAATACATCTTTTGTTAACTGGGGTTGGGATTGGCAACCCGCAACTTTGATGTCATTAATGCGGGGATTAGGATTAGGAATAATCAGCTTAGTAATTTTATTCGGCCTGCAATTAACCGCAGGCTGGATCGAGCTAAAAAAAAGCGAAACTTCCACCGAAACAGGCGAAAAAATTAATTTGTGGACTTTAATTTTTACCCCTGCTAGTCTGCTGACTCTGTTATTAGCACTGTGGATTAGCGCCACAGAAGAGTTAATCTTTCGCGGCTGCTTGCAAACAATCCTCCAGGAAGATTACTCAATGCTAATCGCAGCAGCGATCGCCAGTTTCATTTTTGCGATCGCCCACCTAATTTGGGCAGCCAAAGAAACTCTACCGCAACTGCCCGGATTGTGGCTGATGGGGATGGTTTTAACACTAGCCCGCATCGCCGACAATGGCAGTCTAGGATTGGCGATCGGCATTCACGCAGCTTGGATTTGGGGTATAACTACCGTAGATACAGAAGGCGCAATTAAACCTACTTCTACCGTACCAGAATGGATTACAGGAATAGCAGCAAAACCCCTAGCCGGTGCAGCCGGAATTCTGCTACTGCTAGCAACAGCAGCCGTAGTTTTGTTAATTTAAATAAGACTTACCCTAAAAAATCCGGTTTCTTATAAAAGATTGGCTCTCCTGGATTTGTGGTAGAAATGATAGTATAGCAATCCTAAATCCTGTGTGAATTTCTTACTCTCTCCCCTTACCAAGGGGAGGGTTGGGGTGGGGTTAAAAAATTTATGACTCCTGCAAGGATTGCTATATAAGCGTCTTCCTCATCCGGGATATGGGGCCCGCACCACGAGCATTTTTATTTTGCTGAGCACCATAAACTCAGGAGATTTGGATTATGAGATCAATTCCGGTTGCACTCCTCATAATAGTTGACTGTTGACTGTTAACTGTTAACTCTGGATCGCAAAACTCAATGATGCTTGAGTGTTGAATGTTGACTCGATTTTACGCCCGACGATCAAGCGCGGATTTGATATGATATCTACTCTCTTGAATCAAATATTCAAAGGACGCGATGGCGGTGGTGGCATTGGCGGTTTAGCGATCGCCAGAGACTTAGAATAGCGAGCCTCTAAAACACCAGTTCTAAACTGAGCCACTTTTTCTCCCTTCCTGTGAAATACTATCACATTAACCCGACTACTGTAAATAGTGAGATAGCGCTGTTTGACAATGAAGGCAAGAATAATAAAGACAACACCGATAAAAATACTGAGAGTCGGAATTCCTACCCAAAACAGCCACCAAGTACAACCCTCTCCTGTTTCAATCGCTCTAACATCCTCAATCGGAATAAACACTTCTTTTGTTTCTAACCCGAAAAAAGATTCCGAGCTGATTTGTAACATTTCGCCGGCCAATTTAACCGTAATTGTGCCATTACTTTGAACTGGAACAATCCCCACAATTTGACCAGGTGTACCGCTGATTTGGATGAGTTGATTAGATTTCATACTTATTGTCTATTGGCGGTTCGGAAAAGCTATTAGATCGCCTCCTTTTAGGATTTAGCACGTCCGAAAAATTGTATAACAACAACCTCGACCTATTTGTTGACTCAAACTTGCTCTACCTATCGCCACAAGTACCACTAAAACCTCCTGCGTATAATAGGAAAGCTGATGCCCATAGCTGTAAGGTAAATCTAACTTTCTGGCAACAGGTTTTAAGACATCTGCTGCTTCATCTTTATTAACTTGATGTCCCTTGAGTTGATTGTACAAATACTCCACTACTTCACAAGTAATGTTTTTTGTAAATACGATTGTAGGTCTTTGAGCCTTAATCACATCTACTCGATAGTTTGAGCCTTCACGGTAGACGAGGTGGCAGTTGCGTAATCTAACCTCTCCAATCAATTCGCTCTCCATCTGTTCCTCCTATTTGATTCTCTAAGCAATTAGCAGCGATTTATCTTGGGCAATTTACAAATAAAATTGCTCATCTCATATTTACTAAAACCCAAACTCTTCCCCAAGTCTCCGCCTCAAATCTCCAGATATTGGTAATTGGCGGATTTCTTTGCAAATTGCAGCATGAGATTCTCCATTTTGAATGCGCTGCCTGTAAATTCCAATTAACAGCGCTTCAAGACCGTATTTAGATAACATTTCTGTCGCTAAACCGATGATGCCCAGCAAAGCAATGCCACCGAACATTCCTGCTGGCCCACCTAACATTGCCAAAGCCGTCGTAATCGCGGCCGCTCCTGCAAAACCTGTAGTTGCCATCACAATTATAAGTAAAATTACAGGCAATCCTAGTCCAGCAGCTTTCCTAACAAACTCGTCCATAATGTCGCTCCTAGTCTGTATATAGAGGAATTAAAAATCAGAGATTTTTGTTTTTTTGCCTTAACTTCCCTTTAACAAAAGCCTTCAATGAAACAAGCCCAAAAATTTATTTACTCATTTCATGAATTTTTACTAATTTATTGAAGTATTTGGTAGGTGTTTAAGTTTGGTCTCTAGTCTCTTACCTCCTTCCACTCCAAAAACTTGATAGACAAATCATTGTTACTACGATCGCCTAGTTGAAGAGCATTATCCATAATTCTCCTGAATTCATAACCCTGATTGGGGGTTAATACACCGCCAAGCCCAACAGTCAAAAATTCGACTACAGCTCCGTCTCGTTTATCGATAAATTGGACGCTGATAGACTGAACTTTAGCCGTCTTACTTTGCTTGTTGGTCAACCGCCCTACAAGAAATCGCTGAGTTCCTGTATTTTCCATCGCTAATCCAGTTAACTCCAGTCCATTCACAAGCTGAACCCTAAAAGGGTCTGGCTTCCGCGGGTTTTCAGGTGGTTTGGGAAATCGACAAAGCCGATCGAGAGATTCATACTGTTTTCTTTCAGAATTCAACTGAAAACACCCCGGATATTCTTGGGCGATCGCCCTCGGAAACAGATTGAAAACAGACAGAAGCGCGATCGTAGGTAAAGCGGTTATCAACTTGACGCACCTAAACATGGCCTTTTACTCTCCAATCAGCAACGATGCTCGTAAGTTGTTTTAGTCCAGCAGTTTTCACAGGTAAATCTGGTTTCGACATCTACTGATTAACCAGGGTCAAACCCAAAAATTATGCAAAGCTGAGGGGGAAACTGTATTCAGGTTCGCTGAACTCAGAAAGCTCTCCGGCTGCGCCGACTTTCTGAAACATCCACCGCGCCTAACTGAGATTAATGTATCAACTATAGTTCTAGTTTGTCAAGCTAATGCTCAAAAAAAACTCATTAAGTGAGATGACGCTCTCAAAAGTCGATTGCAAAACGCTCTAGCCCCTTTAATGGCAGCTTAAACAAGCTCTAAACCTCTACCAATCAAGTATCCCGATCGAGCAACTGCTCCAAATTTCAGCCGATCGCCCCTCAATTATTCTGTTGTCTATCTCCTTTACCTACTTCTAAATGAGAAAAAAGCCCATATAATCAAGTTACAGCCCAGAAGTCTTAGCTTGCCCCACCCCTCAGTTCTTCTGTTGTCTATCTCGTTTATCGCGTGATAAGTGAGAAAAAAGCCCATATAATCAAGTTACAGCCCAGAAACCTCTGTTTCTACTGCCAAAATTCCTGTGTTCGCTGATTTCGCGCGATCGCCCCCTCCTTTCCCAGCTATCTTTGAGTAGAACCGCCAGCTTTGTAATACCTGTATTCAACGTAGTATGAAACTTCCCGAAGATTTTTTAATAACTTTAGCCACTAAAGTTGGCATTTCCGAAAACGAATTTGAAGTCTTATCAAGAGCAATCAAAGGCGAATCCATGTCTGATATTTCAGACCAGCTTCGCGTTCGCAAAGATGCCTTACAAAAACGCCTGGGAGAAGTGTATAAAAAATTTGAAGTTCAAGGTGCTGGGCCTGGAAAATTAGCCAAACTCCAGCAAATTCTCGTAACTGAATACCAGAAACAAGTTTCCACTAACCGTCACGATGCCACAAGCGACCGCGAAGTTGCTCCAACCGTAGAGAATACCCGCTTTCAAGACACAACTATCCCTCAATTCTCACCGCGTATTGATTGGGGAGAAGTCCCAGCTAAAGAACCTTTTTACGGACGCAATTCCGAAATAGAAACTCTCCAAAAATGGATAGTAACAAACCGTTGTCGAGTAGTCACAATTTGTGGCATGGGAGGGATTGGCAAAACAGCATTAGCTACCCAAACTCTACAACAAATTCAAGGGGAATTTCAAACCATAATATGGCGAAATATCGCCACCTCTGCCCCCCTTGAAAAACTCTTGCCAGAGCTATTGCAATTCCTATCTCATCATTCACAAATCGACCTTCCCAAACCCAGCAACTCACTTATCTCCCAATTAATAGAATATTTGCGTTTAACCCGCTGTTTATTAGTTTTCGATGAAGTCGAAACTATCCTCGAAAGCGGAAAGGTACTAGGACAATACCGCCCAGGATACGAAAGTTACCGGGAACTCTTCCAACAAATAGCACAAACCCCTCACCAAAGTTGCCTGCTTCTCATCAGTTGGACTCCCCCTATAGAAATCGATAATTTAGCAGAAGAAACCTTACATTGTCGAGCTTTAGAACTGAGTGAGTTACCAGAAAAGGATGCCAAACAAATCATTTTATCCGCCCCCCAAGTTTCTACTTCAGAGAGTAATTTACTATCAGAACTCATTTACCTATATGGCGGCAATCCCCTCCTTTTAAAAATAGCTGTCACTCACGCTCAAGATATGTTAGCGGGCAATTTAGCACAACTCATCAAAAAAACTCCCTCGGTTATTGAGGGCATTGTCCGAGATTATTTTGAGGAAAAATTTCAGGATTTTCATGAATTAGAAGTAAAAGTATTGTCTTGTTTGGCGAGCAATAAACCCGCCACCCTTAGCGAGTTGCAATCCAGTCTCCTATTTGCTGAAGACTTATCAGAATTGAAACGGGCTGTAGAAATTCTAATTGAGCGATCGCTCCTGCAAGCCCTCACCGAGTCTGGGGAAGAACGCCTGACAGTCAGCCCGCAGGCTAGGCGATTTGTCACCCATCAATTAATTGCTAAATACCTGAATCAAATTGGTTACAAGAAATACTTAGAGAGTGAGTTACAGACGGCAAAATGTTATTTAACACAAACCATTCGCTACAATCCAGAACTGCCAGCAGCTAACTACAATTTAGGGTCAACCTACGAAAAACTCGAAGATTTGCCCAACGCTCGCCAGCACTACAAAAAAGCAGCAGAATATAAAAACAGTCGCGCTGCCGGTGCTGCTGTCAATAATTTAGCTCGATTGGAAATTCTCAGCGAAAATTTTGACGTAGCGGTAGAACTAATTCTCTCCATTTTGCCACAAGTTAATGACAAAATGGTGCAAGTCACGCTCCACAAAAATCTGGGATGGGCTTATCTAGGACTGCAACTTTACAGTGACGCAGAGACTCACTTGGAAAAAGCAATTGAATTAGATAACTCCTATCCTATTGCACACTGCTTGCTAGCACAAGTTCTCGAAGCAAAAGGGGATACAATAGCAGCTCTTTCTTGCTGGCAAAAATGCCTGAATTGCTCTGCACAAGACCAACAACAAAAAGGTGTGGCGTGGAAACTTCCAGAATTAAGTATTTGGAAGAGTTTTGCCCGCGAGAGGCTCAGTGCTTCGGGCAGAGAACCTAATTAATTAAATTTTAATTAAATTACAGTAGGGTGCGTCAGTAGTTCTCAGTTTTTCGCTCCTACTTCACCATTTAACTAGCTGACGCACCCTACTGAACGATCGCTAGCAATTAAAGTTATTTAGTTCGGAGGAACTATCGGATCGTCCTCTTCAGAACTGCATTTTGTTCTGCGCTCAGCTTGGGCAATTTCCATCAATGGATAACTACCAACGGTTGATACTAAACTTGCCTCTATATTGGCGATGATTTTTCCCGCAGCATTGGGAACCCCCATTACTAATAATGTCAGGGGGGTAGATGAAACTATAGGTATCACAGCTCGTTTCTCCGTCAAAGAAAGGGATAAGGGAGAAGCTAGTTGGCCAACTGCGCTCTATTATTAACCAGGGGGTAGGGAAACAATTATGCAAAATTTTCAGAAAAAATTTCCCCTCATCAAGCTGCAAACCTTCTCAGTGCTTGCTTTACGGATTATTAAATTTTCTGTAAATCTTACATTGAGACGCAATTAAATCCTAGGCAGAGTACATCTCTGAGGTAAAATTCAGTCTAATCCTTTAATTGCTCAGGCATAGTCTCATGCCAATTCCCAAACTCAGTGAAGCGACGATCCAGCATAATACCTCTGCCGCCTCCCTCAAGCGCGGTGAAACTTACTATTTAGCGGGTAATGTTACTAGCGCTGTCCTGCGTGGCAATATCGTGCAAGCAATAGTGGAGGGTTCTGCTGTGCAACCTTACCGTATTACGATAAACTTTGATGACGCTAATGTGGCATCATCAAATTGCACTTGTGCTTACGATGGCGTTGGGTGGTGTAAACATATTGTTGCTACCATGTTATTATGTCTGCGACAACCACAAATAATTGAGCAGCGCCCCACACTGGAACAGTTACTCGATCGCCTCAACGATGTACAAACCCAGCAATTAATACAACATTTAGTAGAAAAAGAACCCTCACTCATCGATCCGATCGAACGATACGTTAACTTAATTGCTATTCCTACGCCTCCACAGCCACCTACTAAAACACCCCGCCGTACATCCATTAATCCGGCTCCTTTTCGACAACAAGTACGACAAATTTTGCGAAATGCTGTGCGTTATTTCGACGAGGGATGGGGGGAAGAAGACCCCATTACAGAAGAAGTTTTAGATGTGATTCAGCAAGCACAGGAATTGATTGCAGAGGGAGATGGTAACAACGCCTTAGTAATTTTACAAGCCATCACCGAAGCTTGCGTTAAAGATTGGGATGACGTAGAAGAATATGGCGCTGAAAGTTCTGATATAGCTAACGCTTTGGATGAAGCTTGGACAGAAGCCATTTTAACGGCTGAACTAACTGCTGAAGAAGAGATCGATCTCCAGGTGATGTTAAAAGCTTGGCAAGATGAATGGGATTGCGATTTCAGCATGAGCTTGAAAGCTTTACGCCAAGGTTGGGATGACCCCCTAATTCAAGAGGTACTTCAAGGAAATATTACGGGGCAAGAAATAGGAGCTAATGAGGCACCAGAATGTGCTAAAAGCTTAGCATTAATTCGCTTGCAAATCCTCGATCGCCAGGAACGCTATCAAGAATACTTATACTTAGCGCAAGCAGAAAACTGCTCTCAACAATACTTGACGATGTTAAGTCGTTTGGGGAGAGTAGAGGAAGCAGTGAAAGCTGCCGCTACTCAGATGAACTCAGCGGAAGATGCTTTTGCTCTCGCTCAAAGTTTACAAGCACAGCAAGCCCAAGCTGAAGCTCTAAAAATTGCTCAAACTGGGTTGAATTTGTCAGGCAATTGCCTTTATAAACTAGCAATTTGGACGAGTGAGTTGGCTGTTGAGTTGGGAGAAAACGAAGTTGCATTAAATTCTAGAATGCGCGTCTTTGAAATCAAACCATCCTTTGCCGATTATCTTTTAGTGAAGGAGTTTGCAGGAAACAGTTGGTCAACTGTGAAAGCAAATTTGTTAGCAACTCTGAAAAGTGATAGAAGTTGGGGAGTTTCTGAAGCACAGGTTGATATTTTTCTCTATGAGGGGCTTATTGAAGATGCGATCGCTGTTGCTGATGGTTTGAGTGGCTACGAATCGGCACTGGTTCACCGAGTAATGGGGGCTGCGATCGCCCACCGCCCCGATTGGACGATCGCCAATGCTTGTCGGCTTGCTGAATCGATTATGGATCGGGGGAAATCAGAGGAGTACGATCGTGCAATTAAGTGGTTGGAAAAAGCCCGCGCTGCCTATTTACAAATGGGGCAAAATCTTCAGTGGTGTGCTTATCGTTCTCAACTTATGCAAGTACACAATCGGAAGCGGAAGTTAATGGGGATGCTGAAGAGTCCAGATTTAGATTGAGGCGGAATTTTACCGTAAACCGGAACAAGTGAAAGCGGCCCAATAAAAAGGGTCAGCAAAAGGGAAATCTAAGCAACTAATTATTTCCAGTCGTTGCAAAGTTTTGTAATTGCGTGTTGCTGTTTCGGCCCGCTTTTCTTCCTCTTGTAGCCATTGCAGATAGTCGGGGGAACCTTCGGGATAGGAATTACGCTGGTTTTCTGCAAACTGGCGATCGCCCTCCGCCTCTTCAAATTTGCGTTCTAATAAATCACCAAGTTGGGGAGAATAGCAAGCGACAAATTCTGATCCAGAGAGCGATCGCAAATTTATTTGTGCTTGCTGCAATGCTTTTGGGCGGCTACTTCCTTGCTGCCGAAGTTTGTGATAAAAAATTGAAAATAAGGCTGTTGCTAAATCATCTACAGCCCACAGCGTACTCACAACACTCCGAGCCCCCGCACATAAAAAGCCCGTCGATAATGTCAAAATATCATCAGTAATTTCCGTAGTTCCTAACCCTGTTTCACAACAGGATAAAAACACATCAACTAAATGAGGAAGCCGCCAGCCCGGTGTCATTAACTGCCCCAAAGTAATGCTACCATCTGCCAATTGCAGTCGGGATTCTAACGGATTATCAAGGCGAGATTGAGCATGATGGCTAGAGATAATTCCCTGGACTTGTAAAGAAAGTTGCCGATAGTTGCTGACCGTTGCTTGGCTACGTCCTCGTAAGTGTTGTTCATGGCGAATATTATACAGTTTGGCAATTTGTTCACCCTCAAAACTTGCACAGGGTAAATCTTCCGTTGCATCTTCCACAATACCATACATTAGTCGATCGTTGACAGGTGGACGTTTGTGGCAAAATTCTAAAACTTGACAACTAGGACTGTAACGAATTAGAAATTTATCTCCTAAATATTGACCATTTTCTAAGGGTAAAGCAGCAAAAGGAATTTGGTGTAGGCAAAGGTGAGGAACAATAATCAGTTCCTCGATATTATTAAGGTACTGACGAATCAGGTTATCGATTTGCAGACGGCGGGAAAGTTTCGCTAAAAACTGCGGAATTCGCTTTCTCCAGTTAGCTTTACATTGTAATTGCTCTTGGGCTGATTTACTTGAATCGCCAGCCTCTAAGTAGGGTGTTAGCCAATTTTTATTAATCCATTTTTGTAAGTTGTTTCCTCGTTTTCTGGTTGTTTTGTACAAATTTAGTTCGGCTTGTCGCAAAACAAATATATATGTATCTTCATCAGTAGTGTAAAAATTAAGTATAGCTGTAGTAGGGCGATCGATGAGTTCTTGAATCGCGGTTAAATTAGGGGGAATGACTTGAATTTCGCCCGCTAAAACCGGATCTAAACGTCTTAGTTGTTCCCAAATTTGTTGTTTTTCACTTTCTAAACCTTGGATATTTTCACTAATGGCTTCTAAAGCTGCTCGATTGCGTGTACAATCCATATCAATTAGATCCTTAGCTCTAACTGCAATTAACTTCTGCTTTTTACTTGATTTATTTAAACCGGAACGTTCGCAATCTATCTGTCGTTGAATTCCTTCAAATTCTGCTAAATATTCTTCTACTTCAGAAGGTATATCTCCCTGAGAGTAAAGGTCATTACTGGCAATTAAATCTACTAACCGACGAGAGCGGGAACGTTCTACATATTCAAAAGCTTGTGGAAAATTTTTCGTATTAACTAATGCTTGTACAATATGTTCATAAAGATATATATCTTCTCCTAAAATTTCTTGGCGGCGTCGATCGGTATTAGCCCAAACTCGCAATTGTTCTAAAGCTTCAATAGCAAGACAATACCCTTCAATAGCTTCTCTCCATAGTCCTAATTTGAAGGCAATTTGACCTAAAACTTGTCCCGAAATCAGACAAAGTTGGGGGAAAGCTTGAGGAGTTCTGACTTTTAATGCTAACTTAAAGTATTGAATTGCTTCGGTAAACTGCTCTAAATTGTGGTAGAGATAACCTAAATTATTTTGTACAGTTGCCCAATTTTCAGGAAAATCTTTGAGAGTATAAACTTCTAAAGCAGCTTGGTAATAGTCCCGCGCCAGTTTTAGGTTTTCGTCAATACTTCCTTGAGTGCGATCGCTATAAGCATAACCTAAGTTTAATTGCACCATAGCCCAATCTTCAGGAAAATCTTTCTGAGTATAAACTTCTAAAGCTGACTTATAGTAAAAAATAGCCATTTCTACATTTTCAACTTCATTTTCAATACTGCGACTCCTATAGGCATTTCCTAAATTATTTTGCATCATTGCCCAATTTTCAGGGGAAATTTGACGGGTGTTTACTTGCAAAGCCATTTGATAGTAATCAATGGCTATTTCTAAGTTATTATCCTCATCTCCTAGCAGACGTTCGCTATAAGCAGCACCAATATTATTTTGAAGCATTGCCCACTGTTCAGGAAAATCTGAGCGAGTATATATTAGTAAAGCATTTTCATAACATTTGATAGCATTTTCTAAATTTTGTAAGGAATCGCCATAAATTCGTTCACTATGAGCAATTCCTAAATGCTGTTGTGTTTCCGCCCACTGTTCGGGATAATTTTCATAATTACGAACTTGCAAAGCATTATTAAAAGCTTCAATTGCTAATTCTATATTTTCGAGACGGCTACCATATTTGCGATTGAGGTAAGCAATCCCTAGATTATTTTGAATCATCGACCATTGTTTACGATTAAATGCTTTTTGATAAGATTCAAGACAGGTAAGATAAAGAACAATAGCTTCTTCTACATTTTCAGCTTGATTCCCTTGAGCATTTCTTAAATAAAAAGTTCCTAAGTTATTTTTGAGCAAACCCCAAATTTCAGGAAATTGACTATAACAGCAAGCATCTAAAGCAATTTTATAATAGCCGAGAGCTTTCTCAAGGTTATCAACTCGCTCTCCTTTAACTCTATTTTGATAGCCATACCCTAAATTATTCTGGATTTTCAACCAATTTTCTAAATAAGTCTCTGGATCGTAAATAGTTAATGCATTTTGAGAAGCAGCAATTGATGCTTCAATATTTTCGGAAAAATCTCCTTTTAGTCTCTCTAAATAAGCAACTCCTAAGTTAAGTTGTATCAATCCCCACACTTCTGTAAAAGTGTCAGAATTATACACTTGTAATCCTAATTCATAATATGCAATTGCCCGTTCCAAGTTATCCGAATATTTCCCCGTTGTAGAAAGGTAATAGGAAAATCCTAAATTATTTTGAGTGTTCGCCCAATTGTCGGGATAGTCCTCACGATTATAAACTTGTAAAGTAGCCTCTATCAAACTCCTACCTAATTCTATATTCTGTTCTTGAATTCCCTTGAATCTGCTGAGATATGTCGCCCCTAAATCATTATGAATAAACGCCCATAATTCAGGAAACTCTTCTTTCTGACAAATTTGTAGAGCAGTTTGATAACACTCAATCGCTTTCTCAAGATTATCAACCGGATTTTCTATTTTTTGACGGTAAGCATCTCCCATACAAAATTGGATCGTACTCGATTGTTCCGGGAATTCTTCAGCACTATAAACAGTTAAAGCTGCTTGATAACACTCAATTGCTTTTTGGAGATTGTCGTCTCGATTCTCTTCAATTGTAATATAAGCATTACCTAAGCTCTCTTGAGTTTCTGCCCACTGTATGGGATAATCAGTATAAGTACGGACTTGTAAGGCATTGTGAAAAGTGGCGATCGCCCTTTCAAGGTTATCTAATTTTTGCCCTTGAATACGATTATAATAAGCTAGACCCAAATTATTTTGAATTCTTGCCCAATCTGTAGGATTATCCTCTTTTGGATAAACAGCCAAAGCAGCTTGATAATATTTAATTCCTAGTTCTATATTTTCCGATTCATTTCCCTTGACACGGTGGAGATAAGCCAAACCTAAATCATGCTGAATTTCCGCCCATTTTAAGAGAGACTCTTGACAATTCCACACTTTTAATGCTAATTCAAAAGCAGCGATCGCCCTCTCCAGATTTTCTTCTGAATCACCTTCAACTCTGTCAAAATAAACTAAACCTAAGCGATGTTGAATCAAACTCCATAATTCCGGTTCATCGGTATCATTACAACATTGTAAAGCTAATTCATAACACTCAATTGCCATTTCTAAATTCCTGCTACGGTTCCCAGCAAGGCGATTTTGATAAGCAAACCCCAAATGGTTTTGAGTAATCAACCAATCCTCCTGGTAATCTTCCCGATTGAGCGCAGTCGCTACTTGTTGATATCCCGCGATCGCAATTTCAATATTGTTTACACAATCGCCCAGAGTAAATTCTTGAATAAGGCTACTAAAAGTGCTAATTACAGTGGCTATATCGTAAGCTTCTTTAGACTCTAATTTCGCTAAAATGTCAGTTGCCCAACTTCGCAAAAACCAATCAAAATTATCATCTAATTTCTCTAAATTTTTCTCTAAAATAGGATACACAACTTCTGCATCTCCTTCGCTTGCTTTGATTGCTTCTAAGACTTCTATGAAAAAAATTAATAAGCCTTGAGAATTAGCTAAGTCATATCTAATTTGAATTAAGTCTTTTATCTGCGCCACAGCACTCCGCAGCCAGTCAGATCCCTCTTCATTTTCCTCAACCAATAACTCATCGGCAACCTCTTCCATCACCTCTAATAAACCTTCATTAATGAGGTATGAATAGTCATCCAAAATATCTCGCTCTTCACCATCAGGACAGGTACGTAGCACTTCAATTAGGTGACGATAAGCAGAGTTGAGCTGTTCTTTCATGTTACATTTTTTGGGTTAATATCATGTTGGTTTTATATCAATTCCGGTTGCACTCAGACATGATATAGAGGAGACGGCAGTCCCCTTGGACTACCCGGATTAATTTTGGGGACACGGGGCACTGCGTCGTGTCGAAAGCTATGGGTAATATTAATTCCGATGGTAGGGGATTTGATATCACAGGAGTGCAAGTATCTGTATCGTTACAAATATATAGGCAAGCGAGCATGATACTCGCATTCCTAAAAAACGCTTTTTACAAAATGGGGATGTTCTCACTTTGTTGAAAAAAATATTTAATTTTTTGTTTCAACATCCCAAATCCCTGCTAATTTATTTAGCATTTTTTGGGCTAATTGTTGGATGTGGAAATCTGCGAAGATAACTTTTTCTTCTCGACCAATTTCTCCAATAAAAGCCTGTTTTTCAGCAGAAGACTCAACTATTTGATGATAAGGATTAATAGGAAGACTAGCGACTAATACATCTGCTCCTGCATACCGCCATTTAATGGGTTTAGTAGTTCGGTAAATGCGCTCTAATTGAGCCATAATTTCGGTAAAATTTTGTGTTTCTAAGAGTTGTCGCACTTCTACGGCTACTGGATCGTCACTTCTCAAAAACTGATTTCCTAATTCCAGACGATAGAGATGATCGATCAGATCATCTAAGTTTTGGAGTTGGGCAATCTGGATCTGGCTTGGCAATGCAGAATTATCCAGTGATGGGGTAAATCCTAGCAGTTTTCCTGAGTCTAATTTTTCCCCAAATTCCACTATTACATAGCCGATTCTGTCTTCTATGGCTGCTGGTGGAACTACGATCGCACTTTCTCCAAACCAAACCGGGCGGCATTCTAATTTACCCATCCCTGGTAACACTAAATCAGCAATATCCCACTGGGCACGGACGACTGGATGCCAACTATCGCCTTGAATTAAATCGGGTTCGTAGGCTTGCCATTTGAGGTAACTATAGACAACATAAACTGCTAAAGTATTCACATAAACTCGTTTGGCAGCCTCATGCTTTGTCAATTCAGGAGCGAGTTGCAGAGTTTCGGCAGCAAATTTTCGAGCGGTGCGGTGAGCATCAGTACCTAGTGGAACTGTCAATAGCGTTGGGTTTGTGCTTTGCATAATTTAATCTTCTCTTGTGTATCCTAGCTCTAATGCGATCGCTTGGAGCAAGGGGCGACAGTTCCTTTCCCAGTGTGATTTTAGAGTTTGGTAGTTGATGTTAAATTCTTTGGCGATCGCAGTAAACTTGTCAGGCGTGGTTTTAAACAGCACCTTTAATGTGATCACTTGACAGTTACACTCTGGATGATTTTTAGGATGACAGGAGCGAAATTTCCCATCGGGGTCTTCTTGGACGTATTGTTCTAGCTGTTGAATAATATTCTGATAATTTTCTTGCTCTAAAAGTGCGATATAGCCATCCAAACCACTGCGGGTAGGAGGGGAAAAACTTGTTTCTGAAAGCACATCCAGCAACGCGGTTGTAGTATCTGAGCCTCCTATGAGGGCATCTAAACTGTAGGTGGGCGGTTGAGAAGGTAAATTCAAATCCTTAATGCGCCACTCTAGGTAACTATTTATCCATTGTCGCAGTCGTCTTGACACATTCGGATCGCTAAGCTTGAAGTTCGAGCAAATGCTTTTGTTCACCCATACCCAGGTTTTATTTAAGGCGTCTAAATAATCGGGATGTGCAGATCGCAGTAGTCCGGGAAGTTCCTGCAGTTCGGCGAGCAATCGGTTCATCGCTTTGCGCCTTTGGGAGCTGTTTTGGGGATACTCGCATACCTCCTCAATTAGTTGGCGCAGCAGTTGATCCATAGGTGTTAAATTAATTATTTGAGTTCTAAAATCATTGTTGCACCGCTTGGAGATTCTCCGCTAACCAAAGGATGCTCTGTGTTCTGCGTAGACCCAAAAGTTAGAGTTAGATCGTGTCCGATCGATAAACCATAATATCCCGGTCGGGGCGGGTTTTTGAGATTGTCCATTATTGGCAGGTATTGTTGGTGAACCCGCCCTTACAAAAATCCCGATCGCTCGACCGGACAGGATATTATATCAATTGCGGTTTTCACTCCTCATGACTGTTAATTGTTGATTCGGGGTCGCAAAACTGAATGATGGTTGAGTGTTGAATGTTGACTCGATTGTACGCCCGACGATGAAGCGCGAATATCACAGATTTCAGATTAATTCAAGTGTCGATCGATCGTCACAATCGAAACAGGCCGCAACGCATCAAAACGAGTTGAATTCCCCCCAGCCACAGAACGCGATAACTGCACTTGCACGATTCGGTAACTCCAGTGCGGTTCCCGACGCACCCGATCGCCAATCCAGCTCAAAACAGTAGCAATATCCTCAAAAGCATCCAAAGCCAGCACGATCGAGCCTCCAGGAAGCAGCCGCAGCGCGCAAACGCCCAAAATTTTAGTCAACCCTCCGCCACTACCGCCAATAAAGATCCGGTGCGGAGGACGCAAGCGGTGCAAGATTTCCGGGGCAGTTCCGTGAATCGAGAACACATTTTGCAGCCCAAAACGGCCATAGTTGAACTCGATCGCAGAAGTACCAGAAACCGTTTTTTCGATCGCATACACCTCAGACTGCGGGAATAAACGAGCAATCTCGATCGACACAGAACCGTTACCAGCACCCACATCCCAGACAACTTGTCCCGGTTGCAAAGCCAATTGTGCCAAAACCAACACCCGCACTTCCCGTTCAACCGTCAAACCCGGCTTATCTCCACAACCGATAAAAGCTGCATCCGGTATTCCCAACAAAGGCAACTTTTCCAAATCCAAAGGTTCCGTCCCCGGCGGGGGTTCCCGCAGCATCACCACCACGCTCAGCGGTGCAAAAGACTCTCCCAGCAAAGCTTCCAGAGACTTGGGGCTTACCCGTTCCTCGGCAGCCCCCAAATTTTCGCAAACCCAAAACTTGTAGCGTGTCGGCAAATCTAGAGCTTTCACCAAACTTGCCAGTAAAGCCGGAGTATGAGCTTCGTCCGCCAGCACCGCAATCTTCTCCACACCGAGCTTCAGCTTCGCCGTCAGCTCCTCAAAATAGCGTCCTTGAGAGCCTACACAATGAGCATCTTGCCAAGGGATTTGCAAGCGGTTAAAAGCCAACTGCACAGAACTGACATGGGGGTGAAACGTCAATTTTTCTGCCGGCAATTGGGAAATTAACAACTTTCCCCAGCCGTAGAACAGCGGGTCGCCGGCCACTAAAATTACGATCGGTCGATCGCGGGGTTCCACCGTCCCCGCAGAGGGCTCTAATTCGGCTTGGGTCGCCCACCAGCGCCGAATTTCCAGAATTGCTTCGGTCAAATCTTCCAACGCCCAGCGCTCTCCGTCGTGCTGGGGAAAATAGCTCAAATGGCGCTCGCTCCCTATTAGCAGAGCGGCCATTTCTACAACCTGCCGCGCCGATTCGCTCAGCCCAGCAGCTCCATCTAAACCTATACCAACAACGTTTACTGTCACTTTTTAAGCAAAAAGTAAAAAACCAGAATTACTGATTTTTCCTGGTTTTTCATAAATTGTTTCCTTGACTTTAATGTCAAACAAAAATAATTAAAGCATTTAGGATCGTCAATTAAATAATTTCCCTTTTTTCTTGTGGGATGGGCCTAAGAGCCCGTCCTTTCTGGGCGGGCTCTTAGGCCCATCCCACAACAGTCATGAAAAGTGGATTTTATTTAATTCTGATCCCTTAATAGCCAATATCCTGACTATTGTCACAGGGGAGAGGGGGAGAGGGGGCGAAAGAGTGGGAGATGGGAAGAGTGGGAGATGGGAAGAGTGGGAGATGGGAAAAAATCTTCCTTCTTCCTTCTTCCCTCTTCCTTCTTCCTTCTTCCCTCTTCCTTCTTCCCTCTTCCTTCTTCCTTCGTTAAAACTCAAAAACAGGCCATTCCGGTTGCCGGAGATAGGTGGTCATGTCGTCAAACTTCCGCAGTTCCACTCGGTGTACGGACAGTTCTTGGGGCGTGTCCAGCCATTGCTCGTTTAACTCTGACAGCAAAGCGCACAAGCGATCGCGGTCAAGGTTCGGCCCGACATCCCCAAAATAAGCCAGAGTAATGTGTGCCGTAAAATGATATTGCTGTTCGATTCCCAAAGCCATTAAATCGGGATTTTGATAGATCGATCGGCGAAACTCCAGAATTTGCTTGTAAGAGTTTTCGTCCGTCGGTGCCAAACAAACACCCACAGCTCTAGTCATCACCATCAACCCCAGCACTATCCAGCGAATGGGAGCGCCGCCCGCCAAGGGTTTGCAGGCGGCAAAACGATCGGCCATGCGCGAGCGCAGTTGCTCCTCAAATTCGGGATTTTTATCAGAGGCATCTCGAAAAGCGCTGCTCCAGATCAAATCGGCTACGGTTAAATGGAAGGTATCAGGAGGCAGTGCCACGAGCGAACCCTCCGCTATTTCCTGCAATAGCCGTTGTTGGCTCGAGTGCAAATTACTATAAAATGCAGCATTTTCCGCATCTTCCCCCGCAGGGGGCGTAATCACCGAATAACCTGGAAAAGGTACAGGATCTCTGCGGCCAGTTTCGTCGGGCTTAAATTTTGGAGATTCCTGAATGTGTTCCACCTGGGACTTGTAGGAGTCCAGCAGCGTCATTCGCGCCACCCGATTTACGTAAGCTTGATAAGTATCATCCAATCTTGATTTCCTCGCGGTGACAAACTCCCACACCAAATTTTATATTATGGTGCGGGCTTCCAACAGTCCTATTCAGGATATGTTGGACTTGCGGAACGTGCAACTGTGATTTTTTGGGCTACTGAGCGTTCTTTATGCAAATTTACCTGTTTTGGGGGGAAGACGACTTTGCGATGGCCCAGGCTGTGACCAGTTTGCGCCAAACAGTCCTCGACCCCAACTGGGCTAGTTTTAACTATGACAAGATTATTGCCGATCGGGCCGACGCTGTGGTCGAAGGGCTCGATCGAGCCTTAACGCCGCCCTTCGGTACCGGCAGCCGTTTTGTCTGGCTGGCAAATACGACTGTAACGCAGCAGTGCTCTCCTGAACTGTTAGCGCAATTTGAACGGACACTGCCGGTGATTCCCCCTACCACCGTGCTGCTGCTGACATCCGTCAAAAAACCCGACAGCCGGCTCAAATCTACCAAGTTACTGAAAGAGTCCGCCGAATTTCGAGAATTTTCACCGATTCCGCCTTGGAATGACAAAGAATTAGCCCAGCGGGTGCGTCAAGTCGCAGGCGAAATGAACGTAAAATTGACCGCCACGGCGATCGAACTTTTGGCCGAATCCATTGGCAGCGATACTAGACAGCTATACAGCGAACTCGAAAAATTGCTGCTGTTTGCGGGCAACCGCAGCCAACCTCTGAACCCGGAAGAAGTTGCGGCACTGGTACACTGTCACGCCCAGAATACCTTCCAGCTAGCCGATGCGATTCGCGAGGGCAATACCTCCGCCGCTTTGGATTTATTGGCAGGCTTAACTGGCCGCAGCGAGCCTGGTTTGAGGATTGTGGCTGGCTTGACTGGTAAGTTTCGGATTTGGCTGTGGGTAAAGGCGATGATCCAAGCGGGCGATCGCGATGATAAAATTGCTCAAGCTCTAGAACTAGGCAATCCGAAACGAGTATACTATTTTCGTCAAGAAGTCAAGAACGCCAGCTTAGAAAAACTGCAAAAAAGTTTGCCCTTGCTGCTAGACTTAGAAGCTTCTTTAAAGCGGGGCCGGGAAGAAATCTCAACCCTGCAAACCAAAGTTATAGAACTTTCTAGCTTGTTTCGCTGATGCGCGACAGGGCACAGAATTGGCCCCTTACTGTAAATTTTTACAACAAATTTCGATAGTGGCTATGTGCTTGATGCCCGATCGCAGGCCAAAAGGTCAATAGATACTAGAAATACTCTCAGAATGCCAAAGTAGAAGTTAATGTGGTAAATAAATATTGTCCGCCGAATGCCGATCGGTTAATATTATTTGCCGGCTCTCCACCCCCCCAAAAAAAAGAGCGCTACCCATGACACAACACAACCCGCGGGAACTGCTCAAGCAAGGCGATCCAAAAGCGATCGCATCTAGCATCAACCGTACACTCAAACCCAAAGGCATCAACGCCGATGTGACGCGGGACAACGGCTGCCTCCACATAATTCTGGAGGCAGACAAAGTACCGGATCAAATGGTATTGGTCGATTTCATCCGCACCGGCATGACGAAGCTGGGACTCGAATCAATTCACACTGTAAAGGTTTACGGGCGTCGAACAGGTGACGGTGAGCCTGCGTGGGAAGATGAAATTGATCTGATGCCTGCAAATTCAATGCCTTACCCCTTGGATAGTGGAATGCCTGACGACTCTGTAGGTTTAAATGATGTCGAGCCCGAAGAGGAAGACTATTATCAAGAAGGAGAATTCGATCGAGATGACGACGAGGAAGACGAAGACGAAGACGAAGAGCAAGCCCCGCCTCCGAAAAAACAATTTCCCAAATGGGTAATACCTGTGGGTATCTTAGTACCTCTGGTGGCGATCGCAGGGCTTTTCTTTACTAAAACTTTCCCCTTCGGCGACTCTAACCCAGAACCGATAGCCCCCGAAGCTGCTTCCCCCTCCCCCCAACCCTCATCTCCCCCTTCTAAAGCCGCTGCATCCTCGACCGCCACATCTCCGGGCACCCCACAGGCAGCCTCCCCTGCACCAAAACCCGCTCCCACTGCTACAGCGCCAGCAAGCCCAGCTCCAGCCTCACCTGCACCAAAAGCCGCCGCGCCTAAGCCTGACTCTTGGAGGGAAGCCGTTAACACAGCTCAGAAGGCAGCAATTTCGGCCCAGACGGCTCAGTCTCAAAATGAGTGGATCGCAGTAGCAAGCCAGTGGCAACAAGCGGTTAAGCTCATGAGAGCCGTACCGTCAACCAGCCCTAACTATCAAAAGGCTCAGCAAAAAGCGGCAGAATATCAGGCTAACCTGATTGTTGCCAACCGCAGGGCAGCAGCAGCGCCTTAAGAGTTTTGAGTTTTGAGTTGAATACTCGATGTGCTAAAAGTCAAAAGTCAAAAGCCAAAAGTAAAAAAACTTGTTTTTACTGAAAGCTTTCTTACTTTTGACTTTTTTCAATTTTATTAAAATTTCATTTAACTTTACCTATTGCTCTGACGGCGTGACAACCCCGTCAGCCTGGTTGCTAAGGATCGCGAATTAAATAACTTACAATTTTAATTGTTATTGTGGGATGGGCTCTTAGGCCCATCCCACTTTCAAGAGTGGAAGTTATTTAATTCTCATTCCTAAACACAGAGCTTAGTTTAAATTTGTTCTTCCCCTTGATTAAAACGCTGAATTCCTTGATTTTTATCTACGCGCACAATAGCATCTTTGGGAATATTGAGGATGCCTGTAAATGAATTTTGGCTTACTTTGAAAGCTTCTTCCTTATTTTTGTAGTCGGCAAGTTCGCGCTGTAAATTGTCAATTGTCTCTTGAAACCGAGCGGCTTGTCTGAGCATTTCTTGTTCTGAAAAGTCCAGCAATTGAATCAGATTAGCCACCTGATATTCAAGTAATTGGGTTTCGGCAATATTGTTATTAGTAACAAAAAATTTAGAAATTCCTGAATAGTCAAAAACACTTTTTTTTTCGGGCATAGATAATGCGGTTTTGACACTAAGTGCCAAATCTTTAAACATTTCAGCCGTGCTTTGGGGAATTTTAACTTTGAGGAACATCACTACCGCAAACACACTTCCTGACGGCAGAAGTCCCCCAAATGCCAAGACAGACTTGACGTGGTAGGGGATAATTAAAGAATTTTGCTCAGGAATAAAGGGGCTGCCTTTTGCCTCTGATACGTGAAAAATATTTAATACTGCGGGTTCTAATTGCAGGAACCTTTCTCGCTCTATTCCGAGGAATGTAGGAATGTCTAAACCAAACTGCCGGATTATTTCCGAAATCGCCGGCATTTGAGCCACTAATTTTGTGCTAACTAATGGAATAGCTGTATTGTCTGCTGCGGTGTGCCGAGAATTCCACTGCGGTTCTGTGCCTGCGGCTGCTAGCAGAGTCCAACATTTCATGTCGGCGGCGGGGGAATTGCCCTTCATCAAGCGGCGCGCGGATTGTTGCAATGAGTCTTCTAACTCCCCGTAGGGATGAGTTTTGAACAAACGCACTAAAGCACAGGTATTTTCTCCAGTTTGCGAATCGCAAAAATGTCGGTAAATATAGTTAACAATCTTCTGGCTGCTGGCTTCCATACTAGCAGTATTTCTACCGAACTGGCGCAGGACTAAGCTGCATTTCGCCATGTCTTGCGGGGTAAATAAGGTAATATCGTACATTAAAAAATGCTCTCCAAGAGCTCAAACACTGTATTTCATTTATCGTTAAGGCCGCTAAGCCATCCGGAATCCTACTGAGAGTTTTGAACAACGTGTTATATCAAATCCGGTAGCATCGGAATTATTCCTCTGTGTATTCTCTCCCTCTGCGTTCTGGAGCGCCCTCTGCGGTTAAATCATTCCGATACAACCGGAAACGATATTAGTTAAAATATGTAGAAAATTTGCCCGCCAAATGCAGCGGTTGTATGCCAGGATACAGAAATTAAGATTTAAAAAAAATCTATCCCCTAGGGTAGGCCACAAGGACAGAAAAGCCGATGTATAATTTATGGAATAAATTTTGACGATGACTCGCCCATAGAAATTAAAAAAACAAGGTTTTTCAGCGGATATGCCTCGCGTTGTATTGGGCATTTTCGTAGATAAAAGTCGGTTTCTGGGTCAGCCATATTCACAGAAATCCTAGAAACTCAAGCTGCAATTTTTGTGGGGGGCGATCGCAAGCCGATCAATCAAAAATTGGTACAATTTCGTCAGTCTTGGACGCAAAAACCGGGTTTGCTTACAGAAAAAAAACCCGGTTGCTTTGTTTTGGCTAAGTAGATGCTGTGTTCAAAACTTTTAACAACCCCAAACAACTCTACTCAGCAGGTGGAGACTTTGCTTCCAGGGCATCTTTAGCAGACAATCCCTGATCTTGAACGCCAAAATACCACAAACTAGCAGCAGCTTCGGCACGAGTGACTGATTTCTTCGGCTGAAACAAAGTAGTAAAACCAAAAACCCGGCGAATATTCGCCAAATCTCCATTGTTAAAATCAGCTAAAACTGCCCGCGACGCCTGGGAATCAATCTTAGAAGCATCTTGAAAACCCCACTTTTCTTTCACTCCTTCAATGTTAGCTGTCGGTAAAACTTGACGACTATCTAAAGGCACTTTCCAGAGAATCATTGTTTCGCGAGTTAAAGGTGCATCCGGGCGAAATTTCACATCTTTAGTTTCTCCAGAAAGCGAACTGGGAATTACACCGGCTTCTGCTAAACCTTGAATTGCTGAAAAATCCGGATCAGTTTTGGGTACGTCAGAAAAAGCCGGTTCGCTAGAGTCTACTGCTAATCTAATTTGTTTGGCTTGACGGCTAACATAAATCTGATTGTTAGCTGCTACTAACCAGCGGGCGTATTCGCGGCGAGTGACAATTTTGTTGGGTTTGGGTAAAGTGCGGCCACTTTCTAAATTAGCACTTTCGGTCGTTCGCACTTTCAGCACTTCCAACTGACTTAAATCTGCCACAAACTGCCGCAACTGTTGAGGAATTTGGGTGTCTAGTTGGCTAACTTGTGCTGATTTTGGCGATGCGGATGGTGTTGGAATAGTTCCCTCTGAATTAGAGGGAGTTGGTGAAGCGGTTGGAGATGCGCTAGACTCGGAATTATTAGGTTGGGGACTGGCGGCAATTTCGGGGCTTTCTTTGCTGTAGTCGATCGCAAATTCTGTAGAACCCCCTACTTTTTGAGTAGGAGAAAGCGACACTGTTACCCGTAAATTATCTCGCGTTGCTACCAAAGAACCTTGTCCCTCGGCGGTGGGGCGGCTGACTATTTCCCAGTTGCGACGCCCAAACTCTGTAGAGTAAAAGTTCCCAACCGAATTAACCGGATCTGTGCTTTCCCAGCGCAGCCGCACATTTTTTTGCGACGGATCGGTTTGCCCAGTAACTTCGATTAACTCAGCGTTAGGATAGAGTGGAATCTCTGTCGGGAAATCGGGAGGAAGTTTGGCGGTAGAGTTTGTCTCAATTGCTGTCGCTGGTGGCGGGGAAGAGAAAACCACTGGATTTTGTTTTAATTTCGGATCGGCGGCTAAAGATTCTTCAAGTGCCTTGCTGTTGGGGCTGTTTGCACAACCTGTGACAGCAGCCAGCAGACACACAGCCAGCCAAGTATTTACAGCAGCGAGTATATTAGTTTTATTGGTTTTAGTGATTTTAGAGCGTCCTTGAGAGTTGCCTCGCCGTTGAGTAAATATAATATTCAGCATAAATCCCCCCTTTGCGGATATATTTCTAGGCTAGCGCAGATCGATCGGGCAAATATATTTATTACCCAAATGAAATTTCTGTATTTACTTCTAGTTACTGCTACATTACTTTCATACCCTGTCAAGTTTGCCCGTCCTGCTGCATCTCAACCAGCCCCGCTGCGGACAGCCATTCAGATGCCAGAGTGGCAGCCATTTTGCTCAGCGATGGGTCAGTTTGCGATCGATATGCCGGCAAATCCCAAAATTAATTATGAAATTTTTTCAAATCAAATTATTGCTCATACATACCGATCGAACTTTAAAAACAAAGAAACTTATTTGCTTCAATACTTTGACCTAGATTTTCGCCTGACTAACAATAATATCAATAATATCAGAATAACTTTAAATAGTGCAGTTGATTTTTTCGTCGTAGGGGCGAATGCTAAAGTCTTGCAAGTGCGGGATATTTCCCTCGGAGGCTATCCGGGAAAAGAGTTTGAGTTTCAGCCACTTTCCCCTACTGAACCTGTAGGTGTAGGTCAAGTTTTTTTGGTAGAAACGCGCGTTTATGGGCTGGTAGCCACTACCTCAGAACCCGAAAATGCTCAAAAATTTCTCGACTCTTTTCGTTTATTTTGAAGCAGGAAGTTGGGTAATGGGTAGTGTACGATATTTAACGGATTTAACGGAGAAATGTTGAAGGAATAAGTCACAGATTCCAGGAAAGAGAGAAAAACGAGTGGGGAGCGGTTATCTAATTTATTAATAAAACTTATGCTTGGCAACTGGGTGTTCAGGAAAATCTTGACTTGGGCAACAAAAAAGATTCCCATCAACCGCGTTTTTGAGGAAGAATGTAGTCAGAACTAAATTACGCTTGATTTCACGTAATACCTTATTGTATTTTTTGTACTCTATCTAACGACATAGATAAATTTTACACCCGTGGAGCGATGTAGATACTTGCTCAAGTTTATATATTTGATATAAGGATTTTTAAATTGCAGAAAGCACAAACCAGAAAGCACAAACAAAGATGCTGTCTTGCTCCATCTCGCTCCCATCTGGCTCAACTAAGTCAGCCTCATAGAAAGCTTACCCGGAGGGTATTAACCTATTATGAACAAATTAACACCAATTCTCCTCAGCGGCATCCTATTATTTGGAGGTGCTGCTTGCAGCGACGTGGCTAAAACGAGCGCTGATGCTCCTAATTCGGCCACAGGAAATACCACTAGCCCGCCCCCAGCCGAGACAGTTCAAAAAACTCAGGGTGACGCCACTAGCCAGATTCGCCAAAACCAAGCAAATTCTGATATTAGGGCCAGAGAACAGCGCAACAATGTGACGGGAGGCGATGCCATAAGAGCCGATGGCGACCTGCAAAGTGAAGTGCGGTCCAAGTTAGAAGTAAACATCACTAAAGGTCAGCTAACTGTGGAGGCCAAAGACGGGCTTGTCACCGTAGGTGGCACAGTTCCCAATCAAACTGATCTAGCTAAAATTGAGCCGCTAGCTAAAGAGATTAAGGGTGTCAAAGATGTGAATGTTACGGCTGTTGTCGCCCCCGCTGCACCCGCATCGCCTAGCAGCAATCAATAAATGAGCCGGAAGAAGTCCGAGGGAAAGATGTAGTTATCTAGTAGGAGAGAAGTCTGAGGGAAGAGGGTAAAGTTTGGCATTGTAAGATTGCTTGCGGAGCAGATTACAATGCTTAGGTGACTATCTAGGGAGAGCTGGGTTTTAAAGTGAAAGAGTTTAAATTGAATTTTAAATTCACCCATTCAAAACTCACGCAATACCTGCAACTTCCCCTTCCCAATTTCCGATTTCCCATCCCGGAAAAAGAGTGGGAAACCAACCTGAAGATAGAGTGGGAAGTTATTCCCAGCGACCGATGAAAATTGTTGGGAAAAAATGACTAAATGTGATTGATGGCAGAGCATAAATTCTGTGGTTGTGTAAAAGTAGTATATTTTTCAGGAGAAAAAAAATGGCTTTAGGTCAACACAAGCGAGCTGTAGGAGCATTTTCTAATTACCGAGATACGGAACTAGCCCTGATGGAGCTGCAAAGTACCGGGTTTCCGATGAATAAAGTTTCGGTAGTTGCGGAAAAGCTAGATAACAGCGAAATTGCGGGCGCTAGCGCTGGTAAGAGTACCGACGAGAAAGTCGGTGGTGGCGCCAAAGCAGGGGCGACAGCGGGAGTCGTGACGGGCGGTTTGATTGGGTTACTCGGAAGCATTGGAGCGCTAGCGATTCCGGGAGTTGGCCCGGTGATGGCGGGGGGTGCGATCGCAACTCTGCTGGCAGATACTGTAGTCGGAGGCGCGATTGGGGCTGCAGCAGGCGGTTTGGTCGGCGGTTTGGTCGGTTTGGGAGTTCCCGAAGATAAAGCTAAAGCTTATAACGATCGCGTCTCGCGCGGAGAATATTTGGTATTCGTAGAAGGTACAGATGCCGAACTTGCCACAGCCGAAGGAATTATGAGCGTGCGGGGCATTCAGGATTGGGGCATTTACGATGTGCCAGCAGACACCGGCCGCAGAGCTTCTGGTCGCCAGAAGCGCGCCGTGGGAGTATTTTCAAGCCGCCACGAGACGGAACACGCACTGGGAGAACTGAGAACTGCCGGTTTCGACATGAATCGGGTTTCGGTCATCGCTAAGGATGCTGACTCCAAGGGCGACATCGCAGGCATTGACGTGCACGACAGCACGGACAACAAGGCCGATGAAGGGGCCACAAAAGGCGCCCTCACCGGTGGCACTTTGGGCGGTTTGACAGGCTTGTTGGTAGGTCTGGGCCTAGTGGCAATTCCGGGCATCGGGCCGATTATGCTGGCAGGAGCCTCAGCTACGGCGATCGCCACTACACTTGCCGGTACAGCTTTGGGTGCGGCAGCAGGGGGCTTGATCGGAGCTTTAGTCGGTATGGGAATTCCCGAAGAGGAAGCTAAAGTATACAACGATCGCGTGGCCAGAGGAGATTACTTGGTACTGGTTGACGGCAGCGAAGCAGAAGTCGCTAAAGCCGAAAGCATTCTGAGCCGCGGAGGTATTCAACATTGGAACACCTACGACTATAATCCCAGCGTCGATAGTGCTCGCGCTGATTACGGCGCACCGGGCACTCCAGGGGTTGATACTACGCCTGGTATTTACGATCCCAATCAGGGCGTTACGGGCAACCGTCGGATTTAATCATTCAGACTTTGTTTGGGTATGGTTTCTACTTTCTGCAGGGTAGTCGCACTCGCGCACTCGGATTGTAGAAAGCGATCCAAGCAACAGTGGCGAGCTAGCGGTTTTACGCTTCGTCGGTAAAATTATCTCAAAAGTCGGCTTTTTCTCTGAAAGCTGGCTTTTGTTTTGTTCTGGAAAGTTAAAAAAGCTCCCTGTCAAAAGTTTAATTTGGATTAGGGGCTCAATCCGTGAGCTGGGCTTTGCGCCGGAGGAGCGATGGGCTCCCTTAATTTTTATAGCCTAAATCAGCAGCAGTTTTTTACTCTGTAACACTCACTACAGCTCGATTGCAAACCCTGCAGTATTATCAAATTTGATGACATAAATTACAGCAGATATTGCCCAGTTAGTCAAAGAGCGACTATCTTTAATTATGGGGTGGCTAATTTCACCAACTTATACAGGTGAAGTACCCAGTCCCGCGCGCCCAGAAATGCCTGCGGTGGTCGGCAAATATTAGAATAGTAATAATTGTCGGAGGCTTCGGGCAAGACTTAGGCTGGTCATTAGTTAGCTGTAGCAGCAGAATTGCCGTTGGCAATACCTGCTACAGGAATACAGTTTTTCTGGGAATGCCTCACCGAAACATTTGAGAAGCCCAGAAACAGCTTTTATGTCCGGGAGCGCGTCAGGTGTCGGGTGTTCTGTAAATTAGAACCGCAAGCGCTCATGGATCGAGTAAACATTAACAGCAAGCACAGCAGCGCGGGAGCACAATGGCTCGCGGCTAATTTTTTCGCGAAATCTCAGGCTCAGCGCAGCGTATTGTTTGCTTTGCCTGCTGCTCGCTCAGCACTCCGAGGGAAACAGCCTTCCTGTTGGATTTCACGCTGCGCGCAGCACAGTGGGGGGAGGTGAAACTAGCTGAGCTGACCGAGCTCTGCTTTCAGGGGCGATCGAAGATAGAAGGCACTTATGTAGAAGGCATTTGGGGTTGAAGCTCCGATATCTTGTTTCTTGATTGCACTAACTAATAAATTCGATCGCCAGTACCAGCAATTTTTCCGGTCAGAATGCGGCGCGGATGCCGCCAGCAATACCCCAAATATTCGATCTATCTTTACAAGATCGATCGACAACTTCTCGGTATTTTGGTAATTAGTTAGCAGGTAATATTAGTGGTTAGCAGTTAGTATAAATAAAACTAACAATTAACAACTAACATCAACGGCTAAATAATTACTAGCCAAATAATACTTACAGGACTTACAGGCGGCGAGAAACGCGGTTTTTTCATAACTTCCGCGCTAGCCAACCTCAGATTATACCAGAACCCGGTTTATTTTCGTAAATTATAACTATGAGAGCAGGGTGATGGTAGGAATCAAGCAGTTTTGACAATTGTTAATGTGGCAGTATTAGTTTAAAAAACTGACTGGCAAACACGATAGTACAAACTTTCACACAACATAGAACATCGAGAAATTAAGGAAACTCACTCAATTTTTTTATGAATTTCACTGAACTTTTAAGTGCCGATGAACTTTTAATTAGACATAGAAACGGGGAACGAGATTTTCGAGGAGCTAACCTCATTGCAGCTCATTTGAGTGAAGCTAATCTCAGTCGAACAAATTTGAGCAACGCTAATTTGAAAGGTGCCAACTTAATTAGAAGCAAACTGATTGGAGCTAATTTAAACGCCGCCGACTTGAGCGGAGCTAATTTGTCTAAGGCGAAATTAATTGAAGCCAACCTGGGAAGTTCTAGTTTCACTGGAACTGTGGCGATCTCCGCAGATTTTAGCGGCGCCAATCTCAGCGGAGCAATATTGTCTCAGGCTGACTTGAGCAAAGCGGTTATGACGGGAGCGAGTTTAGTAGGAGCTTGTTTGCTAAGCGGCTCAAAACTAACTGAGGCTAATTTGAGCGGGGCGACGCTGAGCCGAGCAATTATGAGCGGGGTTGACTTAAGCAGAGCAAATTTGACGAGAGCCATTCTCAGCGAGGTAGACTTGACCGGGGCGAACCTGAGCGGAGCAACTTTAACTCGGGCTTATCTCAATCGCGGAAATCTCAGCGGCGTCAATTTGGTTGGGGCTTGTTTGAGCGAAGCAAGTCTGCGGGAGGCTTCTATTAGCGCTGCTAATTTGAGCGGTGCTGACTTGAGCGGTGCTGATTTGCAATCGGCCAATCTAAATGGCTCTAATTTGAGCGGGGCTGACTTGCAGGGAGCTAATTTAAGTAAAGCTAATTTAAATGGTTTGATTCTGCACAATGCTGATTTGAGGGCTGCGAATTTGAACAAAGCTTCTTTACGGGGAGCTAACTTGAGCGGTGCGAATTTGGCAGGTGCTAGCTTGCTGGAAGCGGATTTGCGGGGGGCGAATTTGAGTCACGCCAATTTGTCGGGAGCGGGTTTGCTCCTAAGTTCTCTGACAGGGGCGAATTTGACAGGAACTAATTTGTCCGAGGCTAATTTGATTGGGGCAAGCTTGAATGTTGATAATTTGAATGAAGCAGCTTTGGGCGGGGCGATTTTGCCGAATGGAGCTACTCACAGCCGGGATTGATGAGTTGAGTGAACTAACCTGACGGTCAACTGGGTACAGTTAGACCGCAGGCTTCTTTTTCCTTTTTTTCAAAGGCTTTTTTGAGTGACGGAGTTCCCCCGCCACTTTCGTAATTCAGACCAATCTTTCTTATGAGTTTGGCTGAGTTTTCGTCTCGATCTAATGATTCTCCACACTGACAAGAATGCCACCGCTCCGATAATTCTTTCGGTACTTTGTTGAGGCAGTTCCAGCAATGTTGGGAAGTTCCCTTCGGGTCAATAAACAAAACGCTTTTGCCTAGCTTCCAAGCGACATACTTGAGGACGTTAGTAAATTGCCCATGAGCAGCATCAAGCATGGATTTATTCAAACCGCTTTTAGCCGACTGACCGTTTGGCAAATAAACCAAACTGCCATCCTCAATATCAGTCTTGGGTTTGGCGCGTCTAGTCAGGTTTTTGACACTCAAGTCTTCAACAACTAAAACATCACACTTACCGAACAGCTCATGTGCCGTTTTGAATTGGAAATCCAATCTGGCTCTGGCAACGAATTGATGGAGTCTGGAAACCTTATCCTTGATAATTTTCCAAGGCTTAGAACCCTTGACTTTTTTGGCTAATTTCGCTTGAAGCCTTGCCAGTTTTTGGGCTGACTTTCTCAAGAATCTAGGATTCTCAACTCTTTCGCCATTGGAAAGATAGGCGTAATTTGTTATTCCTAAGTCGATACCAAGAGTGTTTTTGTCAGTCGGTTGAATTTCTGCAACCGTTACGGGAACCGTCTTATCTTCTAGCGTCAATGCAATATACCACCCATCCGCTTCTCTGATGACTGTAACCGTCTTAACTTTAAAACCAGTTGGTATTGGACGATGGAAAACCATCGGCACTTGACCTATTTTCGCGAGGTCAATACAAATCCTGTTTTGCTCATCCTTGATAATATCTAAATTGCCTAACTGAGGATAAGTGAAGGATTTGTAGTAGTGAAGCCCCTTAAATCTGGGCTTGCCTCTACGATTGCCATTTTTATCGGGCGTGGTGAAGTTTGAGAAGGAAGTTTCAACTCTGTTGACCACATCTTGCAAAACCTGAGAATCCAACACTTTGTAATCAGGAAACAGTTTTTTTGTGTTTTTCAAGTCAGCAAGTTGAATTGTCTGCCACTGTACATATCCGCCTTCAATGTTTGAGAAAACATCACCTTTTTTAGTCAAAGGATTGCCTGATTCATCCTTTTTCCTGCCATCCCTAGTTTGGACTCTCGTCAAAGGAATATTTCGATAAATCTCCTCAACGGGGACTATCGAAACAATCAAGGGACAAGCGTTTATGGGTGTTCTCGTGGTTTCCCACCACCTGAATCTTTCGCCTAATCGGTAGTTGTACTGCCGCCGACAAAGTTCTAAGTGAGCCACAATCGTTGTTGATTGAGCTTTCGTGGGTTTGAGGCGGTATTTGTAAGTGAGTTGCATTTCTAAACTTCCTGTTTTCGACCTTTGAATAGTATAGTTTATGTACGTCCAAAATGCCACCCCAAAAATTATTATTTCAACACTTGGAAAAAGCATCTAAAATCAAGATGTTCCCGAAGATTGATTCGTGATAGGCGAGATTAATTGTTGGTTTCCGTTCCTCCACCCAACGCTTCTGGACATCCCTGCGGTAATTTAGTCGGGGTACTTCGCGAGCGCTCAGATTAATCCCCTCTAAATATACCGAGGGACTTCCCGGCTGGGAGTTAAATAATCTTTCATTTAAAACTCAAAACTTTTCGAGCTTCAGCCCCAGCGGCAACTTCTTCAACCGGATTCGCGGTATGCAAGAGGGGAAGTTCAACGGTGAAGGTGGCTCCCTGTCCTTCACCCCTACTCTCAACCCAAATTCTGTCGCCGTGCAGTTCCCCAAGTTGACGCGCGCGCGCCAGCCCCAATCCCAAACCCCCAAATTTACGATTTAGAGCTCCATCCTCCTAATCTTCATCTTTCTTTGGGAAACATACTTGCAAAATTTTTGACACCGTGCTATGGTTAAAAGGTTTGAGACTTAAAAATCAATAGAGGTAAAACCCCGCAGAATGAAACAATTGGGAACCCATCTGGTCGCTGATGCTTGGCAGTCTCCTGGAGACCTGCTCAACGATCCTGAACGTATCCGCCGCGCTATTCTCGATGCGATCGAAGCCGGAGGAGCTACTCTCATCGATTTGTGCGTACACCAGTTTAGTCCTCACGGAGTGACAGCTACTGCTACTTTGGCAGAGTCTCATATAGCAATCCATACTTGGCCTGAACACGGTTATTTTGCTGCAGACTTATTTTTCTGCGGAGCCGGCGACCCTCACCGAGCCATGAAGGTGCTACAGACAGCTTTGGAAGCTAAACAGGTAAAACTCACTGAGTTCACGCGCGGTTTCGAGCCCGGGGTGGGAATCGTAGGTTCTGCTTGTGAAGAGCAGTATGCCCCTCGTTCAGTAGAAACGATTGCCGCCAGAGGATGATGGCCAATTAGCGTAACTTTGAACATTTTATGCTAGGTTTTGTTTAAAATCCCACGGCTTGAGCCGTGGGATTCTTGTTGGAATTTACTTTTTCATTAATAAAGGGCGAACAACTAAATAACCTGCACCGAAAGCTGCAATCACAATCAGAAAAATCGCGATCGCCAACCACAATCCACTTAAGTCTGAGGTTTTTTTGAGTTGCGATCGCACACGGTAAGGAGTTTCCGGCACCTCTGTAAATAATTTTTCGGGAAGTGGCTGCGGCATCGAGGCGGCTGTTGGCTCCGGTTCCGGTAGTGGGAAGGGGAAAGCCACTGTCTGAGGTGGTTGAGGTATGGCAGAGTTAGTCTGCGAGGTTACAGGTGGTGGGGGCGGAGGTTCAACGCTGAAATTGAATTTGACTGACGGCATTTGAGGCATCCCTGTCTGGGTAATACTCTGAGCCGAGTTGACTACTTGCTGTAACTGTTGGGATACTTGAACTACTGTTTCTACTTCTCGCCGCAGTTGTTGATTTTGTTGGACTAATTGCTGATTGTGGGTTTTGAGGGAGTCCACCATCGCTTGGGCTGCTTGCAGCTCTGCCGTGACTTCTCGATAGAGGGAAATTGGTACTGATGGAGAGTAACTATTTGAGTTTTCAGGGGAAGTATTGTCAGATAAGGTAGTATTTTGCATAATTGTAGATGGCGAGGGTGAACTTGTTTTAGTTTAGCCTGAGACTATTTGCAATTAGATCGATCGCAACACAATTCGTCAAGATATTTGTTACAGATATTGAACGTAAAATTAATTTAATGTTACAAGTTTTTAGTCGATCGCTATGAATAAGCACGCACCGGAACAAACTATGTCGCAAAAGTCAAGCACCGAAGAAATGAAATACGGCGAACGCCAGATTTTGGAAGGGGAGTTAATTACTTTCCCGAATCCGCGAGTCGGGCGGCGCTACTCGATTAACATTACGTTGCCAGAGTTTACTTGCAAGTGTCCGTTTTCTGGCTATCCCGATTTTGCGACTATTCACGTTACTTACGTGCCAGACGAGCGGGTGGTAGAGTTAAAGGCGCTGAAACTGTACGTCAACAGTTATCGCGATCGCTACATTTCTCACGAAGAATCGATCAATCAAATTTTAGACGATTTTGTGGCGGCTTGCGCGCCGCTGGAAGCGACGATTAAGGGCGATTTTTCGCCACGCGGGAACGTGCACACCGTGATTGAGGTGTCGCATCAGAAGTAGAAGGCTCAGCCTTTAAATGTGCGTTATCAGAATACTCAGATACCCGACTTCTTTAAGAAGTCGGGTATCTGAGTATTCTGTTTTTTTAGCCCTTGCTCACTTAACTAGATAAATTGTTATCAAAGACTAAAGATTATCCGCTGCTGGTTGGAGGCGGTATTGTTCGCGGACGCTCAATAACTTAGTCTTGGAACCCTTTGGTTCTAAGGCTTCCGTCAGCCAAAGCTCTTGCTCATGCTTGATGTTTATCGCCCGCCGGATTTCTTTCACCTCCTCACGAGAAATACCTAGCTTATCTGCCATGCAGTTATGAAGATGTAATTCTGACAAATCAATTTTGCCATCAGCAACGGCAATCTCCCAAGCTGTACATAATATTAGGCGATGCTTTAGTCGCTCTTTATTGCTTTGACTACAACTTTTTTCCCGATGTTCTTCATCAAAAGGAATACTCGTTGTCATGATTTCATCAAATTTTTGCCGTTGTTCTATGGCTTTGCGAACTAAATCTCGCTCTTCCTTTCTCATACCGGAGGTAGTCATCAATCTATCTATAGTATCTTCCTCCTTGTCATCTAATTGACCATCAATCCAAGCCATTGGTAAAGCAGCAATAATTATCTCTGATAAAAACTTGCTCATCTTGGCCGCTTCTTCTTGATTTTTCCAGCCCGTCAGACCGCTGTAAATCCCGACAGTTGCTAATACTCCCAGTCCAACAGGAGCAGCAAATGTTAGTAATGAGTAGTACCCTGCACTGACAACAATACCCGTTGAACTGCCCACCAAGCCCCCAATCAAAGGAATGCTGTGGATAGTTGTCCAAATACTAGCCGGCGCAAATACTGAGGTCGCAACTGCTGAAGCGCCAACACCAGCCAAAGCCCCTACAGTTGCACCTGTCCCTAGTGCAAAAGCATCTTTTGTCCAATCTTGCCCCTTATTTTGCTTTAATAAGTCGGCACTTATACCTTCATACTCTGCAACTGAATTTTTACCAACATATACATTCAATCCTTCTAATTCACGATCGATATAGCTTTGATAAGATTTATCACTAAAGTTGATGCCACGCTTACAGCCCTCTTCATAAATTTTCTGGCTGGCATCGTTAATAGTAGATTTAACTTTCTTCCAGGATTTGCCAAAAATATCTTTTAAATCTTTAATATCGGTTTCTATGTCATTTAATCCAGCAAAACCTTTTCCTCTTAGTCGCTCTAAGTAATAGCCTTTATTCATGTCAAAAATCATATCTAAAAGTGCCAGTGCCACCACAAGAGCAATAGCGCCAGCAATGGGACTGGTAATAGCACCGATCAGGGGTACACCCGTCCAAGGTATAACGGAATAAGCCATGAAAGTCACAATGCTACTAATTACCAGTAGTCCAACAGTAATAATTTTTCGCTCTGTGGCAGATGAGTCAATATCTGAATACAAAATTTTGAGGAGCCGAATATATGAGGGAATTTTGGGAATGCGAGTCAGAGCGAACTTGATAACAGGAGCCAGTACAGGAATCAAAAGAGCGAAAAGCGCACTGAGTATAGGTAAAACTGTTTGAAGGACAAAAGGAACGATAATTGGCATAAAAAAATACCAGGATAAGTTGATCCATAGTTATTGAGTTTTTTTAAATTTAAATAACTATGGGTAGATGATATCTCTTGTTGTGAAGATTTACAATTGTATAGTCACTGACTTTTATTAAAAATTACCTGATTAGCAGTACCATAATTTACGTAAATTCACTTATTTTCCGATATAAAATCTATTGCATTCGTGTCACCAACCAGGCTCAAACCCATAATGAAGGTCGCTTGTAGTCGAGTCTCTATCTCCCTAAATCCCCTTAAAAAGGGAGTAGGGCGTGACTTTGAATGCTCTTCCCCCTTTTTAAGGGGGGCTAAGAGAGATCGAGGGGATTGTGACTCAGACAGAAGACTGATACTACCTTTTACCTGGTTGTTGACATCAATGGTGGGCAATGCCCACCATAAAATTAATTTTGACTAGCTAGAGAAGTCGGCGCTATTTCGCTCTTTTCTTCCTCTTGTTTCGATTCTGCCAACTTGTCCAAAATCTCCACAACTTCTCTTTCAAAAGTCACCTGAGCGCGATTTGTGCGCCCGCCGACGTATAGTTTGCCGTCCTTTTCCAAAGCCCAAATCTGCGAGTGAGACAGATAGCTCATCAGCACACTAAGCATTAGCAACCCGAAGCCAGTATAAACGATCGGAATACCAGGATCGGCTTTAATTTGCAATCCCGTACTGCCTACAACTTCGTCAATTGTCAGCATGACTCCGTTAACTTCCACCGCCGTGCCGGCGCGAACTGTAGTTAACAATTTGCCATCCGTACCGTACACTAACATCGTTCCTTGCAAGTCTTTTGCTAGCAGAGAAACTCCCGCACTCAAATCTGGTTTTGTGGGAATCCAAGCACCCCAAATTCGGCCTTTACCTTGGGTGTCTAGCTGAGCCATTGGCAATTGTAAAACCGGGCTTTTGTTGAGGCGAACTCGCACGGCGGCTATTGCCCAATCTGCTTGATAAAATGTGACTCCCCGATATCTGAGGGGCTCGTTAACGTGAATGGTTTTACGATCGACCTCTTGGCCTGTTTTGTCCAAAACTGACAGATCAGAGTAAAATTGGTCGATCGCACCGCTCGGACTATAATCAATCCAGAACCGATTAACTCGCATCGACCAATCCTTCGGTATTTGCGGCCCCGCCCAAGGCCCCGCATCCAAGATATTCTGCACCTGAAATGTTTCGCCGCTGGCAACCATTTCTTGACCGAGAAATCCCGTCATTGCGCCCCATATCGACCCAGTTAAAATAATTAGCATACTGGCGTGAACAATAATCGGGCCGACTTTGCCAATTATTCCCTTGCGGGCATAAACTTTTTCGCCTTCTCGAAATATGCGGTAGTTTTTTTGCTGCAAAAGTGGTTCTAACGAAGTTAAAGCAACTGTTTCTAATTCCGCACTGAGAGCTAATTTTTCAAACTGCTTTGGTTCTTCATAAAATTTCCAGCGGCGGGCGGCTTTTAGTGCGGGAAATTGTCGGGTAAATGTACAAGCTGTTAAGCTGCTGCCAAACAAAATTAGGATTGACAAAAACCACCAAGTGCGGTATACGTGGTCAAGTCCTGCAATTAGCACAACTTTCCAAGTTAGGAAGCCGAACAAAGCAGGGTGTTCTGGATAGTTAGATTGGTAAAAGGGTACTGATTGGCCTTGTTCGATGACAGTGCCGGAAATGCTGAAAAATGCGATCGTCAGCAGCAAGATAATGGCCAGCCGCAAATCTGCGAGCACCGGCAAGATTTCTCGCTTGAAAAACTTTTGAGGGGCAGTCGCCCAGCTTGAGAGTTTTGATAGAAATACTTCTTTTGATGTCATTGGTAATTATGGAGGAAGTTCGGCAACGAGCAATGTACGGGATGTAACGGATGTCAGCAAGTTCGGCAACCAGCACTGTACGAGATGTAACGGATGGAAGAAGGGAGAAGGAAGAGAAAGGAGGGAAAAAAAAGATGAACAAAATATTATTATGTTTATTGAAAAAGTCTCAATCAATTTTGAATTCTTTCTCTTTTCTTTCTTTCTTCCTTCGTGTTCTAGCGCTTACGCGCGGCTTCGCCTAACGCGTCTTCGCGGTTCGTTAAAAAAAACTTAATTCACGCATTCCATAGTGATTGCTATATCTCTCAATAAGGACTGAATTCCTGAGAACGAAAGTTACGCGGGAAGGATGCGGGAAAGCAGAGAGAAAACGCCAAATCCTACTAGCAAAACGCCGCTAACAGGCGTAATCCAACTCGACCACCGACGTAATTCTAACAGCTTTTTTATGCTAGCAGTGAAAGTGCCTGCTATGATTAGCGGAGCGACGTAGCCAGCAGCGTAAAACAGCAGTAACACACCACCTAAAACTGTATCTCCCGTTTTGGAAACCCAAGCTAAGAGTGTAGCTAAAACCGGCGTGCTGCAGGGAGAGGCTACTAAACCAAAAGTTAAGCCCAATAAGTACGATCGCACACCCGCCGGCAAATCTTTCGGCACCCACCCCACAGCGTCGAAAGACGGCATTTGTAAGGGTAAAGCTTCGAGTAAATTCAGCCCCATTAGAATAGCAATAATGCTGACAAGAATCGGTAAACCCAGGCCAATTTTGCCGTAAACTTGTCCGGCAAATGATGCTACAATGCCTAAACCCGCAAGGGTAGTGGCCAATCCCAGGGAAAACCACGCAGACTGGGCTGCTGCTTGCAGGCGACTTTTTGCTTCGTATCCACCGATGTAGCCGATCGTGATCGGCAACATTGAAAGCATACAGGGCGTTAAGCTCGTTAGCAACCCTGCCAGAAAGATGACTCCGACGCTGACTAAACTGAGGTTTGTCAGTTGCGTATTTACTAAATTATTAGCAAATTGTGCGAGTTCGTAAAGTTGAGTTTGCAGGGTTTCCATCAGTCGATTCTAGATTTTAGATTTTAGATTTTAGATTTTAAATTTTAGATTGAGTCCACAGCCCATCGATTTTAGATTTTAGAGAGACTCTACAGATGAATTTGGGAGTTTAAACTAAATATCTAATATTTTTGTTATTCACGACTCCTGTCGGGGGCTGGTATCCCTAGGCAGGCGACTTCAGGTTCGGGGCTGTTCTGGCTTTGTTGAAAATTGTAACAGATGCGCGCAGGTTCGGTTTGAGATTTAAGATTTTAGCGAGATTTACTGGTTGGGAGTTAAAAGGTCGATCGCACCCTGGTTTAAATTGATATCTTGACCGCAAGCATCCAGGATACCCGCCACGTGATTCATTCCTTCGGAGACTCAGGAGGGAGAAATAAAAACCTGTATCCGATGAAACTTGCCGAACGTATTTATCTCGCGCAAGTCAAGGCTTCAATCTAAAATCTAAAATCTAAAATCTAAAATCGATTGACAGCATCCTCAACAAGCTGTTGGCAATGGGCGCAGCTACACCCGATAATGCGAAATCAGCCCGAAAGCCTGTTGTTGAAATTATTCAAGCAGACTTTAATTTTACTCTACTGTAAATTAAAGCCACTTTCTTCATTAATAGACCCGTCCGGCATTATTGCCCCAGCCAGCACCGCACCTCTGAGATTTGCTCCCGTTAAAATAGCGCCTTCTAAATTAGCATTGCTCAAATTTGTGACTTGTTTGGAACCTCGGAAAAAGAAGCTGTGCAAGTCAGCACCTGTTAAATTAGTGTCTGCCAAATTAGCATATTGCAAGTCAGCACCGTGCAGCGTCGCATCCGTTAAGTTAGCTTGGGTAAGATTGCTTCCCCAAAGTCGAGAATCTAAGACATTAGCATCTTGTAAATTGGCGCGGCTCAGATTTGCCAAAGTCAGATTAGCATCCCACAACTTGGTACCGTTGAAATTAGCTTCTGTCAAATTGGCTCGACTGAGATCCGTGCCTAGAATATCAGCATTTGCTAAATTAGCGCCGGTGAGGTCTGCGCCAGAAAGATCCGCATTTTTTAAGTTAGCACCGGACAAATTAGCGCCGGACAAATTAGCGCCGCTCAAATTGGCTTCTTGGAGATTAGCGCCCCGCAAATCCACAGCGCTCAAATCGCATTGCTTCCACAAAAAACTGACGCACCAATTATCCTTTAATAGGTGACTCAAATCCTCCCCATTCGCTGCCATCACAGGAGGAGTTAAGTAGAGAGTGAACAGGACGATCGCCAACAATGCAGCGAAGAAAATTTTCAACCTCATAACTTTTTTCATTGACACTAATTTGTGCCATAAATTATTGATGTCTAATCAAAGCATAGCAAATAATCGGCAACTTTCCTCAGCAATATTACTCAAAAATATTAGTAATTTGTGGAACAGGCCGTCGGGCCTGTTAAGCGAGAATGGTGCTCGGGGCGTGAGTAAAAACCGGGTTTAAGATGGCCGTGTCCGATGGACAAATCCCGATCGAATATCGCTACAAAGTAATACTTGCTGCCGACAGTTGCGATCGCTCTCCCAGGGGCATACCTGCCAATAATCCCGGTAGGAACTGCTCAATATGGGAAGAAAGAAACCGCCAATCTAGGCGGAAAACCTTATATTTAAAGGGTTCTAGACGCATTTGTTCTGAAGTGCGATCGGCATCACTAACTAAGCCCAACTTTCATCACACAAGTCAATGCCCCAGCATCACCAAATCTCATCAAAGTTATCACGTTCCTGACACTACGGATATCACTGTCAGTAGCTGAAGTATGGAGGAAAATGACAGCATACAGTTGAACACCACTCCTCCCATGCCTACTATCCCCCTTCTCCCAACCCAATTAGTTGTCACAACTATTTTCAATTCAATCGAATCTTTGGGATTCACTAATATTTCCGGGGTATTTTCGGGGGAGCAAGCTGAATCCCGACAAGAGGCAAATTTAAAAGTTAGTACCAAAAAGTTTTACACTCAGGGTTTAAGAAATCTCGAACAACAAAACTTGGACGGCGCTATTAAAAATTTTACTGCCACAATTAACATTAATCCGCAATTCGCGTCAGCTTACAACGATCGCGGTGTGGCCCGCTACAAATTAGGCTATAAGCAATCGGCGATCGAAGATTTAACTACAGCCATCGAACTCAATCCTTACCGAGCCAAGTATTACAGCAATCGGGGGTTTATGCTGACTCGTTTAAAACATTATACTGCGGCGATCGCAGATTACAACTCGGCACTCCTGCTCAACCCTAATCTAGCTCAATCTTACTTTGACCGAGGTGCTATCCGCCTGCAAATGGAGAATTCCCTAGCAGCACTAGCTGATTTTGAGTCAGCAATTCGCCTCAATAACGATTTTGCTAAAGCTTACTTTAACCGAGGAGTGATTAGATATAAATTGAGAGAGGTTCATGGAGCATTTGAGGATTTCCAGAAGGCAGCAGGGCTTTTTAAGCAGCAGGGGAGAATGGATTCTTATCAAGATGCGGTTTCTAAAATTAGTCAGCTATGGTATTAGTTGAATTTGGAAATTGGGAATTGATAATCAGGTAAGGTGCACCGAAGAGCACCCTACACCTATAATTAGGGCGCGAGTCTTGTTAAAGTTAGCCAACTCTCAAGGCGGCGTCTCCGGGGGGCAAGCCATCGGCAAGGAAAGCAGTAGAAAAGTTAATTGTAAAAGCAGCATTTTGAACTGCTGCAGGGGCGGCATTTTGAACCACAGCCAAAGTCACTCCTCCAAATTGAATGAGTGTGTTGCTGCCTGATTGGGTGAATGAGGTGTTGGATAAAGGGCTGGTTAAGCCAATACGATCGCCCTCTCCAGGCCTAAAATCAAGAATTATATCGCTCGCCCCATCCAACTCCAGATTTTCACCCGTAACCAGAACAAACGTATCAGTACCGCCACCACCAGTGAGAGTATCGCTGCCAGTATCGCCAATCAAAAAATCGTTACCATCGCCGCCGATTAAAACATCGTTTCCTCTGCCGCCTCGCAAAAAGTCGTTACCAGCATCGGCATTGATAATATCGTCGCCGAGATTTCCGTTGATAATATCGTCGCCAACACCTCCGCTAATGGAGTCGTTACCTTTGCCGCCTCTAAGAAAGTCGTCACCCGCTTCGCCCGTGATAGTATCGTTGCCTTGGCTGCCGTTAATTGCATCATCAGTCGGTGAACCGATGATGCGATCGTTTGCACTACCTCCCAGTACACCGCTGGGATTTTGCTGAGAGTCTTGGGAAGTGACTTGATAGTTGTTGGGGGTGTTTGGCAATCTGAGCGCTCCCAAAGATAGATTTACGAAATTGGTACTATTGATTAAAGCGTTGAGCGCATTAACATCGCTAACTATGCTAGAAACCCGACTGGGAACGATTCCTTGAACGACTTTTGCAGTTGAAATGCGATCGCCCTGCTGCACCGCATTCACCGTTTCAAAACCTTGAATAACGTTACCAAAAACAGCATAATTACCATCCAAAAATGGCAAATCATCCAAAGCAAAATAAAACTGCGAAGAAGCCGAATCCAAAGCATTAGAACGAGCCATTGCCACAGCCCCTCGATTATGCTGCAACTGCGGCGTCTGGGTTACAACTTGGCTGTAAACAGGTTGCGCGGCCCCTTGCGGCGTAATTTCCAAAGGAATAAAACGCGCCTGATTGGTATCAGGGTCAATAAAACTACCCGTTCCCAATTGACTCGCTGGAATTGTCCTATCTCTGCTGCGCGGATCGCCTCCTTGCACTACAAAAGGCTCTGGCTGGCGCACAACTCGGTGAAACATCACCCCGTCGTAAATGCCTCGTTCAACTAAGTCAACAAAATTTCCCCCAGTAATCGGGGCATTAGTGCCGTCTACTTCGATCGTAACGGGTTGACCGTTAATTATCTGGACTACTATAGCTTTGCCTGTTAACGGGAGTGCAGCGCTCATGGGTAAATTGCTATTTGAGTGAGTGATCGTTGGGTTTTAGAAGCAATCCGCGAATTGCCCCTACCCATTTAATCAGAAAACTGTAAACTTGTGTTAAGTACAGTTCTACTTCTAAATTTATGATGCCCCGTCGCAAGTTTTTTACCACTTTATTGGCAATTTGTCTAGTTTTTCTAAGTTTCAATTTTGCCACACCTGCATTTGCCCTAGGTGGCAAGCTTCCGGCGGTGAATCAACCAGCCCCGGATTTTAGTTTGCCAACAAACAGCGGCGACGGACAAGTGTCCCTGTCCGATTATCGCGGTAAGTGGCTGGTAGTCTATTTTTATCCGAAAGACTTTACTTCGGGATGTACGATCGAAGCGCGTCGATTTCAGGAAGACTTGCCGAAATACTTGGCAAAAAATACTCAAATTATCGGTATTAGCGCTGATGATGTCAACTCGCACGCGGAATTTTGCGATTCGGAAGGTTTGAAGTTTCCACTGTTAGCTGATACCGACGGTAAAGTGAGTAAAGCTTACGGTTCTTGGATGAGTTTTATCTCCGCGCGACACAGTTTTATTATTGACCCTGAAGGTATTTTGCGGGAAACTTTTGTGAAGATTAATCCGGCGATTCACTCTAAAGAAGTGTTTGCCCGCTTGCAGGAATTGCAGGCTAACGGGTAATACCATTTTAGATTTTAGATTTGAGATTTTAGATTTGAATAATTGGGAATGACTGATGAACCTTGTCTTGGTAGTGAAGACTACATTCCTCTGAAAATACAGAGGAATGTAGTCTTCACTGCCAACGTTATCAGGTTGATTTGAACTCACATCTTGCACCATTCTCAATAATTCTTTTTTGGGTGGATTCTCCTGCCCAACCCCTACTCCCCACAAGAAAATCTACTCTTTGTGGAACGGGCCCCAGAGCCCGTTCTTGACAATGGTGCAAAATCTCAGTTTTACGCGAAATGATAGCTGTAACGTGACAAGCGATAAAAGACTAAATCTAAAATCTAAAATCTAAAATCGCCTGTCATGACATATTCAATGAGAATTAAACTTGCTATTGACTGCAACAGATGCGACAGAAGATTCATTGTCTGAAAAATTTTTCTTTCTGCTAGCCATGCGACGTTCCGGGTCAATTCCCTCGAAGGTTGGCGGCAACCAAACTCGGACTACCAACAACACTGCCAAAACCAGCAAAAATGCGCCTGTTGATAATATTTGAACCGAGGGAGTTTCCAGCACTCCCCGCACTATCACTTCTCGCAAAACTGATACAATACAAACTTCCACAGCTACGCCGATCGAAACTCTTTTTTCTTGCAAGTAAATAATTAGCAGCCGAAATAATTCCACTAAAACTAATAGAAATAAAATATCTGCCGTGACTTCCTGGAAATTCAAAGGAGGTAGCAGCGAGAAGAACATTTCTCGCAGTTCTAGCACCATGAAACAAAACAAACCAATACATAGGGAAATTACAATTAAGTCTTGGACTGTTTCCAGACCGGTGACGATTAATTGCAAATTCAACCATTGAGGGGGGTTACTCGACGAGTTGTTTAAACGCTTTTCCATTGACATATGCTGCAACTTGTTTGGCTTTCTTACAGCTTAATTGAACTTAGGTTAATCTATGGCAATTTACAGGTTTAATCTCTTTATCAGTCTCATAAAATTTCGATTGGTTGACAATTTCACACACACTTTTATTTGCCACCCAGGTGGCTTGACATTTAGTGATAGTTTATGCTATGTGAATGCTGCAATAAGTAGCTTTGATATCTAAAAAATACAAGTCTGAATGCTGAAATGCCCCAACTGCTATAAAATATGAAAATTGTAAAGAATTATTTACCACAGCTTGATAAACTCAAGCTAGGGACTCTCGGCTTTAATCATACAAAAGCCGGAAAGTTAGCCCAAAAACCAAAAGTAATCCAGAGAGGATTGAACACAATGGCATTTGAACTTGCACCGTTACCCTTCGCCGCTGACGCCCTAGAGCCAGCTCATATGTCGGCCAACACTTTTTCGTTCCACCACGACAAGCACCACGCTGCTTACGTGACCAATCTGAATAAACTGATTGAAGGAACTGAAATGGCGAGCAAATCCCTTGAAGAAATTGTCAAGGAATCTGCTAAAGACCCATCCAAAGCCGGCATTTTCAACAATGCAGGTCAAGTTTGGAACCACAATTTTTTCTGGAATTCCCTCGCACCGGGCGGCGGTGGCACTCCGACAGGAGCTTTAGCTGAGAAAATCAACGCCGACTTCGGCAGCTTCGACAAATTCAAAGAAGAATTCAAGACTGCTGCGACAACTCAGTTCGGTAGCGGCTGGGCTTGGCTGGTTTTGGACAACGGCACTTTGAAAGTTACCAAAACTGCTAACGCTGACACCCCGGTAGCACACGGCCAAACTCCGTTGCTGACTTTGGATGTGTGGGAACACGCTTATTATTTGGATTTCCAAAACCGCCGTCCCGACTACATTACTAATTTCTTGGATAATTTGGCTAACTGGGAGTTTGCAGCAGCAAATTTGGCTGCGGCTTAGTAGCATCTTAGTTTGAGGACTAAAGTCCTCACTACAAACTTTATCGGTTTGTAGTGAGGACTTTAGTGGTGATGAATGAGAATTATTTAACCTGACATCTTGCAGCAATATCAATAAGAGGATTTTTCGTGGGGTCGGGCGGGTTTATAGAACCTATTTGCAAGCTTTAAGGCTGTTGGCGAACCCGCCCCTAGGGCTAATTGAGAATGGTGCAAGATATCAGTTTAACCACACTTGCTATTAAGGATCGCGAATTAAATAACTTACAATTTTAATTGTTATTGTGGGATGGGCCTAAGAGCCCGTCCTTTTTGGACGGGATCTTAGGCCCATCCCACTTTCAAGAGTGGAAGTTATTTAATTCTCATTCCTAAGCTGTTCGGCATTTAAAAGACGATTGTAGGGTGCCCAGCGTACAGAAGTGTTTCCCGCATAAGCGCGTAAGTGTTCACTCCTGACGCACCATACAAGCCTCGTTAGTGGTTTAAATGCTCCACAGCTTAGCAGACAAAAACAGCTTTCAACATTCCTTCGTCTCGGTCTGGGTGGAGTTCAAATCCTAGTTTTTTACAGAGGCTCTGCATCTTGTAGTTGCTATTAAGAATGTAGCCAACGATCGCCTCTAATTTCTCTTCCTGACCAATTTGCAACATCCGCCTCAATAATTCTGTTCCCAAACCGCGCTGCTGATAGCTATCGCTAACGATGAGGGCAAATTCGGCTTGGTTTGTGCCGTGGAGTTTGCTCAGACGCGCTATTCCCAAAATCCGGTGTGCTGAGGTTTCCGGGTCTGGACGATCGGCTACTAACACCATTTCGCGATCGTAGTCAATAAAACAAATCCGGGTCAAACGTTCGTGAGCAATGCGGTGCTTTAACTTTACCATGTGAGCGTAGCGCAAATACACGCTCTCTTCGGAAAGTTCTTTGTGGAAGAGCACCATCAGCGGCTCATCTTCTGGGCGAATCGGACGGATGGTGATGGGACGATCGCCCTCCGTTGACCATTTTTGAACGTATTGCGTAGGATAGGGGCGAATCGCCGTTGAAATGGGGTTTTCCGTTGTTTGCAGAACAACACGGGCATCAAGAGCGATCGCACCTTCAGGAGAAACCAACAGCGGATTAATATCAATCTCGGCAATTTGAGGTTGCTCTACAATCAGTTGACTGAAACGAACTAATAACTGTTCGAGTTGTACCAGGTCAATTGCCGATCTGCCGCGCACTCCTTGCAAAGCTTTATAGATGCGAGTTTGCTCCATCATCCGCCGCGCTAAGGTGGTATTTAAAGGCGGAAGTGCGAGCGATCGATCTTGAAAGACTTCCACTAATTGTCCGCCGGAACCAAACAGCATCACCGGCCCAAATTGTGGGTCAATACTGCTACCCAAAATTAGTTCATAGCCTTCCAAATGCACCATCGCCTGCACGGTTACGCCAAGAAACGCTGCAGGATCGATCGCCCGTACCCGCTGGGCGATCGCCTCAAAGGCACTAATTACAGCCTTAGCATCGCCTAAATTTAGTTGGACGCCCCCCACATCGGTTTTGTGAGTAATCGTCTCAGAATGGAGTTTTAGCACCACTGGATAACCGAGGATCTCGGCAATTTCCACAGCTTCGGCCGCACTCGCTGCAATTTCTGTCGCTACGGTGGGAATCCCGTAAGCTGCTAGCAACTGTTTTGATTCGTACTCGGTTAATAGAGTGCGATTGTTTTGACGGGCGGCAGTCAAAATCTTCGCAGCAGTAGCACACCCGGAAGTATCGAGTTCGCAATCAGCGGGGAGAGATGGCGTTTCGTAGATAGCGCGCAGGTTGTATGTGTACCGCCACATATAGTTGAATAACCTGACGGCGGTATCGGGATAAGGGAAAGTCGGAATATTTGCCTGATTGAGAATTTGCGTTCCCGCTGACACTTCCACACCGCCCATCCAGCTTGCTAATAAGGGCTTTCCGAGTTTGCTGTAAGACTTAAGTTTTTCTGCGGTTTGGGTGGGATTTGTCATCGCTTGTGGCGTCAGGATGACCAGCAATCCGTCACTATTGGGATCGGGAGCGACAACTTCTAAAGTTTTGGCGTAAAGATCGCTACTAGCATCGCCCAAAATATCGATCGGGTTGTGATGACTCCACTGAGGTGGCAAAAACTCATCAAGTCGCTGCAGCGTCTCCGGTGCCAAATCTGCCAGGGCACCGCCGTCGCTAATTAAGGCATCAGTGGCGATCGCCCCTGGGCCTCCGGCATTGGTGACGATCGATAGGCGGTTGCCCTGCGGTCGCGGTTGCTTGGCCAGAATTTCTGCCATGTCGAACAAATCGGAAATCGTATGTACGCGCAACGCGCCACAGCGGCGGAAAGCAGCGTTAAGCACGTCATCGCTACCCGTCAAAGCTCCCGTATGGGAAGCGGCGGCTTGGGCGGCGGCGGCGGTACGTCCTACCTTGAGAATGATGATCGGTTTGTCGATCGCCACTGGGCGGGCGGCGGACAGGAACGAACGAGCATCACCCATAGATTCCATGTACAAAACGATACTGTGAGTATGGGGATCGTCCCCGAAATACTCGATCAGATCGCCCCAACCGACATCGAGCATAGAGCCGATCGATACAAAGGCGCTAAAACCGACATTTTCCCCCAAACTCCAGTCGAGAATCGAAGTACAGAGGGCGCCGCTTTGACTGATGAAAGCGACATTACCCGGACGGGCGATCGTACCTGCAAAAGTAGCATTGAGCCCAACCACAGGATTCATCACACCGAGGCAATTTGGGCCGATAATCCGCATTCCGCCCAGACGCGCTTGGGCGAGAACTTGCTGTTCTAAAGCCTCCCCAGCCGCACCAATCTCTTTAAAGCCTGCAGAAACAATAATTGCTCCTTTCACCCCAGCAGCGATACATTCGCGGATCACTTGCGGCACCCCAGCAGCCGGCGTAGCAATCACCGCCAGATCCACTACTTCCGGGACGCTAGCAATGTCAGGATAAGACTTGAGCCCCAAGACGCTGTGGCGCTGCGGATTCACTGGAAAAACTGTGCCGCCAAACGGATTCCGAATCAAGTTCCACAGGAGAGTTCGTCCAACGCTTCCTTCTCTCTCTGTTGCGCCGATTACAGCCACGGAGCGAGGCCGAAAAATCCGATCGAGCGGATGACGCTGTTCTTTCCAAATATCGTGAGCCCGATCGCTCGCAGTGCTTTGATTCATTGAATTTATCTGCATAGTACCCTACTTCAATTAATCAGCAATTAATATTGCTCTGCTTTCGATAACTATCACCGAATCAAATCCGAACTCTTTTTCTGCTTTTTTTCTGCTTTTTCTTCATCTTCTTCGGGTGTTTGCGGTTCCTGAAAAAAAAAATCTCATTGCCCGTTTCCGACACGCCCGCCCTTAAACAACATTTGGGTTGTCTAAGTGTTAGTTCGGGAACCCCTTTGGTCAGAGCTTCCTCAACAATTCACGAGGAGGTTCTGCCTACTATCTATCTTAATTCTTCCCACCAAATTAGCAAGTCAACTTTTGTAACAAATAGCGAACCGGGTATTTAAAATATTGAAATTAAATATATACTAGATATAGTGGTCGAAGCAAAAAAGATCGATCGCTAATAAAAAATTGAGGTGAAAGCAAGCTATGTTTGCAGAATGGCACGGCTTTACTGAAGGCAACTGGACAAACGAAGTCAACGTCAGAGACTTCATCCAAAAGAATTACACCCCCTACGAAGGGAATGCAGAATTTCTCACAGCACCAACCGAAAAAACCCAGCAACTTTGGCAAAAAGTTCTGGAATTAATGAAGCAAGAGCGCGAAAAAGGTGTATTGGATGTTGATACAAAAGTTCCCACATCGATCACGGCTCATGCAGCAGGATACATCGATCGCGACTTAGAACAAATAGTAGGTTTGCAAACCGATCGACCTTTGAAACGCGCGATTATGCCCTTGGGCGGGATTCGCGTTGTCAAGGCAGGTTTAGAAGCTTACGGCTATCAGCTCGATCCGCAAACAGAAGAAATATTTACGAAATATCGCAAAACTCATAACGATGGTGTATTCGATGCTTACACGCGCTCGATGCGTCTGGCGAGACGTTCGGGTATCATCACAGGTTTGCCAGATGCCTATGGACGCGGGCGGATAATTGGTGACTATCGGCGCGTTGCTTTGTACGGTGTCGATCGCCTAATTGAGGATAAAAAAACACAGCAAGAATCACTCGAACTAGACGCGATGGACGAGGGAACAATTCGCTTGCGCGAAGAGTTATCCGAGCAAATTCGGGCATTGTTTGAGTTAAAAGAAATGGCTGCTAGCTACGGCTTTGATATTAGCCGTCCGGCAGCAAATGCACGAGAAGCTGTCCAGTGGCTGTATTTTGGCTACTTGGGAGCAGTGAAAGAACAAAACGGGGCAGCGATGTCTCTCGGCCGCGTATCGACGTTTTTAGACATTTATTTCGAGCGCGATTTACAAAGTGGCGCGAGTTCCGAAGTGGAATTGCAAGAACTGATCGACCATTTTGTAATGAAACTCCGCATGGTGCGGTTTTTGCGAACTCCCGACTATAACGCTCTGTTTTCTGGCGATCCAACTTGGGTAACAGAGGCGATCGGCGGTATCAGCGATGACGGTAGAACATTGGTAACTCGTAACAGTTTCCGATTCTTGCACACCCTGTCAAACCTCGGTACTGCACCCGAACCAAATCTCACCGTTTTGTGGTCGGAAAACTTGCCGGAAAACTTCAAAGAATTCTGTGCGAAGGTATCCAGCGACACAAGTTCTATTCAGTACGAAAACGACGATTTGATGCGTCCTCAATACGGCGATGATTACGCGATCGCCTGTTGTGTTTCCGCCATGCGAATTGGCAAGCAAATGCAGTTTTTCGGCGCGCGAGTTAACTTAGCTAAGACTTTGCTCTATGCGATTAACGGCGGTAAAGATGAGAAGTCCGGCGACCAAATCGCGCCGCAGTTCCCACCGATTACTACCGAATATCTCGATTATGACGAGGTAAGAGCCAGGTTCCGCGACATGATGGCGTGGTTGGCAAAAACGTATATCAATACGTTGAATGTCATTCACTATATGCACGACAAATACTGCTACGAACGCCTGGAAATGGCACTGCACGATCGCGATGTTTACCGGACAATGGCCTGCGGAATTGCCGGATTGTCGGTGGTGGCGGACTCCCTGTCGGCGATTAAAAACGCTAAAGTTAAGGTGATTCGCAACGAGCAAGGTTTGGCAGTGGATTACTCGATCGAAGGAGAATATCCCAAATATGGCAATAATGACGATCGCGTAGACAGTATAGCCATCGAACTTGTGCAAAGCTTCATGAACGAAATTCGCCAGCACAAAACCTACCGCGGCGCTGTAGCGACTCAATCGGTACTCACAATTACCTCTAACGTAGTTTACGGCAAAAAAACTGGTAGCACTCCCGACGGACGTAAAGCCGGCGAACCCTTTGCTCCCGGTGCTAACCCGATGCACGGCCGAGATTCCTGTGGGGCGATCGCATCCTTATCTTCTGTAGCCAAACTGCCTTACAGTGATTGTCAAGATGGCATATCGAATACTTTTTCGATTCTACCGCAAGCCTTGGGCAGAATGGAGAGCGATCGGACTAACAACCTAGTTAGTCTTATAGACGGTTACTTCCACGATGGCGGCCATCACATCAATGTTAACGCCCTCGATCGGCAAACATTACTAGATGCGATGGAACATCCAGAAAACTATCCCCAGCTAACAATTCGCGTCTCCGGTTATGCGGTTAATTTCATCAAACTTACCCGCGAACAGCAATTAGATGTGATTAAACGGACTTTCCACGAACGCGTCTAAATCCCAGCAGAAAAAACTCGGCGATTGAAACCGCTCAAGAGTCAAACGAAGTCCGAGCTGAGGGGGACTCAAGAAGCGCCTACATAATTGGTTCTGCATAAGTCTTTTTTCGTCTAGTTTCGCTGTTAAACCATGAGGCCAGATCCCCCCTAACCCCCCTTAAGAAGGGGGGAACAAGAGTATTCTTGAATTCCCCAGACTATCTGGGGATTCAAGGGGAACCGTCCACTTCTCAAAGTCAACCCCTACTCCCCTTTTTAAGGGGGATTTAGGGGGATCGAGCCTCAGCAACCAAACGAACAATCCGCAAGTTTCCCGGCTTAAGTTAACACCGAGATTCCCTCATCTCAAATCCGTTAGCATCGTCCTGTATTCATCTCTCTCTTCTCTTCCTCTGCGTTCTCTGCGTACTCTGCGGTTTAATCATTCCAATGCAACCGGAATTGATATCATCCCTACTCTCAAAATCCTTACCAACAAACAGCAAATTAAATGTCTGGAATTGGTCGCATTCACTCAATCGAAACATTTGGTACAGTAGACGGCCCCGGAATCCGGTTTATCGTCTTCACCCAAGGCTGTCCGTTACGCTGTCTGTACTGTCACAATCCCGACTGTCGCAATTCCCACGATGGTAAAGAAGTAACCGTCGATTATTTAATCGAGCAAATTATAAAATGTAAATCCTACCTACGGAAAGGAGGCGTTACCGTCAGCGGCGGCGAACCATTGATGCAGCCGGATTTTGTCAAAGAAATCTTTACCCGCTGTCATCAAATGGGTTTGCATACAGCGCTGGACACATCAGGCTTCTGTGTTTTAGACGTTGCTAAACCGGTTCTGGAAATGACCGATCTGGTTTTGTTGGACATCAAATCCTACATTCCCGAACTCTATTACAAAGTCACCAATGTTTCCATCGAGCCTACTTTAGCAATGGCCAAATATCTCAGCGAAATTGGCAAACCGACGTGGATTCGCTTCGTTCTAGTTCCTCACCTCACCGATCACATCGAAAACGTAGAAAAATTAGCGGAGTTTATTGCCAATCTGAACAATGTGGAAAAAGTCGAAGTATTACCATTTCATAAAATGGGAGAATACAAATGGGAGCAATTAAAATTGGATTACGAACTCAAGGATACACCTCCAGCTTCACCGGAACTCGTGCAACAAACAGTTGATATTTTTCGCAGTCGCGGGGTCAATGCGATCGGAGCTAGCGGTATATAATAATTAAAAGGCCACGTTCACAAGTCACCCACAATCTTGAAATTATCTGCGTCGATCTGCAGGTTCCCTACCAATCAAAGATTGAGGCAATAATTTTTCCGAAATCCACATCACGAAAAATCACATGAAAGTTACCAATTTAGAAGAATTAGAAGTCCTAATTCAAAAAGTAAAAGCAGCCCAAGCTGAATTTGCCACCTACACTCAAGAACAGGTCGATCGCATATTCAAGCAAGTAGCTTTAGCCGCTAATGCCGCCCGCATTCCCTTAGCCAAAGCAGCAGTCAAAGAATCGGGAATGGGAGTCATCGAAGATAAGGCAATCAAAAATCATTTTGCCTCGGAAATGATTTACAACAAATATAAAAACGACAAGACTTGTGGTATCATCGAGTCCGATCGGCATTTTGGCTACGAACGCATTGCCGAACCAGTGGGATTGCTAGCGGGAATCGTTCCTGTAACTAACCCGACTTCCACCACCATCTTTAAGTCATTAATCGTGCTCAAGACGAGAAATGGCATTATATTTTCGCCCCATCCCCGCGCCAAATCCTGCACGGCTGCGGCGGCAAAAATCCTCCTCGATGCTGCTGTAGCAGCCGGCGCACCACCGGATATTATTGGGTGGATTGATGAGCCAACTGTGCCACTTTCCCAAGCTTTGATGCAGCACCCCGATATCAAACTAATTTTGGCAACTGGCGGGCCGGGAATGGTAAAAGCTGCCTACTCTTCAGGACATCCCTCCCTCGGTGTCGGCGCTGGAAATACTCCCGCCATCATCGATGAAACCGCCCACATCCAAATGGCTGTCAGCTCAATTTTGCTCAGCAAAACTTTCGACAACGGCACGATTTGTGCTTCGGAACAATCGGTAGTTGTTGTGGATGAGGTGTACGATGCCGTGCAACTGGAATTTATCAAGCGCGGTGCTTATTTCCTGAATGCTGAAGAACGAGAAAAAGTGCGGCGGGTAATCTTAATTGATGGTCGATTGAATGCCGAAATAGTCGGACAATCGGTGCAAAAGGTGGCGCAGATTGCGGGTTTTGTAGTGCCGTCAAACATCAGGGTTTTGATTGGAGAAGTGGATACGATAGGTAAAGAAGAACCCTTTGCTTGTGAAAAACTTTCGCCGATTCTCGCCATGTACCGCGCCAAGGACTTTACTGAAGCAGTAGACAAAGCTGAAGCGCTGATAATTTTTGGCGGACACGGACATACTTCTGTACTCTACACCGCCCCCCACAATCAGGAACACATTCGTTATTTTGAAAGCAAATTAGAGACTTCGCGGGTGCTGATTAATACGCCTTCTTCTCAAGGTGCGATCGGCGATTTGTACAATTTCCGCCTCGATCCCTCCCTTACCCTCGGTTGCGGTAGCTGGGGCGATAATTCGATTTCTGTCAACGTGACACCCCATCACCTGCTCAATATCAAAACCGTAGCAGAGCGACGCGAGAATATGCTCTGGTTCCGCATTCCTCCCAAGATTTATTTTAAGTCGGGTTGTCTTCCTGTAGCTTTGAGGGATCTTGCAGGTAAGAAACGTGCTTTGATTGTGACGGATAAACCATTGTTTGAATTGGGATTGACTAAGGAAGTCACAGAGAGTTTGGAAGAAATCGGCATCGATCACTACACATTTTACGATGTGGAACCCGATCCTTCGCTGGCTACTGTTCGCAAAGGTTTAGAAATCTGCAATAGTTTCCATCCAGATGTGATTATTGCTTTTGGTGGTGGCTCGCCGATGGATGCTGCTAAAGTAATGTGGCTGATGTATGAGCATCCAGAAATTGAGTTTGAAGGATTGGCGATGCGGTTTATGGATATCCGCAAGCGGGTATACGAACTGCCGCCTTTGGGTTCAAAGGCAATTATGGTGGCAATTCCAACTACTTCGGGAACGGGTTCGGAAGTCACGCCTTTTGCGGTTGTTACGGATGAACGATCGGGGATTAAGTATCCGCTGGCAGATTATGCTCTGACTCCGAGTATGGCGATCGTCGATCCAGAACTTACGCTGAATATGCCCCGGAAACTGACTGCTTACGGCGGCATTGATGCGCTAACCCACGCTTTAGAAGCTTATGTTTCTGTGTTGGCTTCTGAGTATACAAATGGTTTGGCTTTAGAAGCGATTCGTTTGCTGTTTAAATACCTGCCCAGCGCTTACAAAAATGGTGCCAACGATCCGAAAGCGCGGGAGAAAGTACATTATGCTGCTACGATCGCCGGCATGGCATTTGCCAACTCTTTTCTGGGGGTTTGTCACTCAGTAGCTCACCAATTAGGTGCAACTTGCCACGTCCCTCACGGTTTAGCGAATGCGCTGATGATTTCCCATGTAATTCGCTACAATGCAACGGATGTTCCGTTCAAACAAGCGATTTTTTCTCAAAACAAGTATCCTAACAGCAAGTGGCGTTATGCTCGAATTGCAGACTATCTGAATTTGGGCGGCGATACCGAAGATGAAAAAGTTGAGAAGTTGATCGCAGCGGTGGAAGCTCTGAAGCGTGAGGTAGATATTCCTAGCACGATTCAGGAGGCGATCGCCAGTCAGGGAATGAGTGATGATTTCTTCTTTGCTCGCGTTGAGGAAATGGCCGATCGAGCTTTTGACGATCAGTGTACCGGAGCGAACCCCCGCTATCCGCTGATTGAAGATTTAAAGCAACTTCTGGTGCAAGCGTATTCTGACGGCGACACTTCCGATCTCAATCGAGTGTTAACTTTAGTGTAATCGGCGCGGTGCCATAGATTTCTCCTCAAAAGCCTGTCAATGGGGGGCAGGATACCTAACTCCTACTCCCCACAGTTTCTGGAGAAATCTAACGCAGGGCCCGGTGGTGAAAATAAACCCCGAAGCGGATCAAAATACCAAGTAGGGGTTGAAAAAATATGAAATTGTGTTATAATTTTAGAGGTAACTTTTTTACGAATTTTGTAGTTTTAGTGGCTGTTCGCGCGATGACCTCTTCACCAACCATAGCACCCGTTCGATCGAGTCAAGTTACCCGCAAACCTTATCCCAACTATCGGGTAATAGTCCTCAACGACGATTTCAACACATTTCAGCACGTTGTGGAATGTTTGACGAAATACATTCCAGGGATGACGAGCGATCGAGCTTGGAAACTCGCCAACCAAATCCACCACGAAGGCCAAGCCACCGTGTGGGTTGGCCCGCAAGAGCAAGCAGAACTTTATCATATGCAATTGAGCCGTGCTGGACTGACAATGGCTCCGCTAGAGTCTACTTGAAAAGTGTCTAGAGGGCCGAAAGTTCGATGAATTTTCGGTAATTAATCTGAAATTGAACGCAGATTGGGATTTAAGAGGCGATCGTGATTTTGCCAATCATCCCCGCCTCTGTATGTCCGGCTACCGTACAGCGCAGGTTGTAGGTTCCCGATTTCATCGGCACAAACACCCATTCTGCCATAGCGCCCGGTTTAAGTTCTAGTTCGTGAATCGCTCCTTTAATTTCCACTTTCCCAGCTTCAACTTTTTGAGTCCAACTCGCATCAGCAAAGTTTTTAGCAGTAAAATAATGTTTCTGCGAACTGGGATTTTTTAGCACTAATTTATAGCGCTTGCCCGATTCAAATTCTAGCAGATTGGGAAAGAATTTGAGTTCCCCAGCTTCGTTACCTAAACTAACAGTAATTTCGGTAACAGGTTGGCGAGACAAATCACCGGCAGCACTAGCAATTGTCGCTGGCATCAAGATTGTGCTCAAACATAAAATTAGTCCCAAAATCACCTTGAAAGTTTTTTGTAACCCCTGGCTGCGGTAGAATTTGCCTAATTGCCAACCGAGTAAATTGATCATGGCTGTTCTGACTACTGTTAACTATTAACTGACTAATGACTAATGACAACTGACAACTGACAACTGACTACTGACTACTGACTACTGACTAATGACTTAATTCGATCGCCAAACTTCATCCCAAGGCCCGCCCCCAACTTCCAAACCCGATAAAGAGCTTTGAGCCTCTAAGATAATTCTAGAACGCTGCTTGCCATTTTTTTCCACATTTCCCCCCAACAACTCTCGCAGTTGCAAGCGCAATTCACCGTGCGTCGTATCCCGGCAGCAAAAAGCCATGCCTTTTTCGGTAGGAGTTCGCACATAACTACCAGGAATGTTTGTAGTGCCAATCAACTCAACTTCAAACTGACTGTTTCTAGCCTGCATTTTCCAGCTTCCCCAAGGTTCAATAGTCCAACTAACTTGCGAATTCCAAGGCACAAATTCGTAAAATTTGCCTCGGTAATGCAGACCAATCATTGCTACCGATTCCATCCACCACAGCACGCCCCGCTTGCCACCACCTGCGGTTAAAGCTAAATCATTTTCGCCTTGAAAACAATTGCAATTAATCCAAAACCACTTTTGCGGAAAAGCACCGCCCCAGTTTTTTTCGCTGTAAGCGGGAGCATCTTTAAATTCGTAGCGATCGCCATTCCAATCGATCCAGCCCGTGGCTAAACCGTGAGCCATTAAAATTTGCCATCCAGGCTCAAAAACGGGCAGTAAAGATAGCATTCCTGCGGTAGATTTCTGGATTTCTTCAGAGTTTCCCCAGCCATAGATAGGTTGAATTTCGTACTGCCAAAAACAGTGGCTGCCGCTTCCCGGATCGTGCAAATAACCTTGATTTAAAGTAGCAGTAGCTTGATAGCCTTCTTCGACGCTGCTGTCGAATACTGCCGGCTCTAAATATTGGGGTTTAATTTGTAAATCTGTTTTGCCCCAATGTCCGAAACCTAAGCTTTCTCTGTGCGCCCAAAACTTATTTACATCTGGAAAGGTGCGACACAAATAGCTATCTTTCGGACCGAGAATCTGAGCTGCACCGCCACTGTAAGGTTGACCGCCTCTGGGGTCTTCGATGGAATACATGAATGCAAAGGATTGTCCGTGAATCGGTAATGTTATTCGGTAGTACCAGCCTTCAAAAAAGCGGCGTGAACTACCGTCCCAGTGGTAGCCACTGTGGGGAGTTTCAAGAGTTTTGAGTTTTGAGAGTGAATTTGACATAGAATTACCAATAGCATGACAGGGAATTCACGGATAACTGTTTCTTCCTTCTTCCTTCTTCCTTCTTCCTTCCTTTATGTCTCTAGCACTTTGGCGATCGCCCTTAGCTCGTGCCCTCCACCGCAACCGCAGTCTTGCTTTTGCCCGTTACTTGCAACTAGCAACTGTTCGGGCTACCGGGCGTCCGGCTAACCGCACTGTGGTGTTTCGAGGCTTTTTAGCAGATACTAATCAGTTAAAGTTTATTACAGATATTCGCAGTGAAAAGGCTGAGGAGATTAATCTCTATCCTTGGGGGGAAATTTGCTGGTATTTCCCGAAAACTCGCGAACAATTTCGGATTGCTGGAAAGCTAGTTTTGGTAGGGGCAGATTATCCAGATGCCCAGTTGTGTTCATCGCGGTGCACAACTTGGCAGGAGCTTTCTGAGGCGGCTAGATCGCAGTTTGCTTGGCCTCATCCGGGGGATGACAAAGCCGAGGCTAGTGCTTTTGATTCTGCTTCCCCAGATGCGATCGAGCCGCTGCCTAATTTTTGCTTGCTGTTGTTGGAACCGGAAACGGTGGATTTGTTGGAGTTGCGGGGGGAACCGCAAAACCGATCGCTTTATCGGCGCGACGGGGAGGGAAATTGGTCTGTGCGATCGGTTAATCCTTGAAAAAGAAGTCAACCGATTTTAGATTTTAGATTTTAGATTTTAGATTGAAGAAAGCGACTCCACTGATAAATCTGGGTAGTCATTAGTCAGTGATTATTGGTTATTGGTTATTTGTTACCAATAACCTTCCAGGCCCCATTGCCAATTCCCTGTTTGGCCAATTCCCTGTTTGGCCAATTCAAATTTTAGATGCCGCTGCCGTCGAAAAATTCTTGAATTGCTTTATCTTTTAACTTGCAGCTAGGGGTTGTAACTAGCTGTGTTTTTTCGGCTACGGCTACATTGCTGGCTTGGTTTAAAGCTTCTGATACTGAGTGGAAATTGTGGGAAGTGGGATCAGAAGTTAAGGAGACAGATGGTTGAGGAACCAAACTTTTTACTTGCTGTTCGAGGGATTCGATACGATCGAGCAAAGAGCGAATTACCACAGCTTCCGAATCCGGCAAACTGCCGTGTTCTAGGGGATTGACGCGCACTCCCGATCGATAGACGATGCGGCCGGGAATCCCTACCACTGTGCAGTCAGATGGTACGTCGCGGAGTACGACGGAACCGGCGCCGATGCGGACGTTATTGCCAATTTGCAGATTGCCGAGTACCTTGGCGCCGGCACCGACAACTACGTTTTCGCCGACTGTAGGGTGACGCTTGCCGCTTTGTTTGCCAGTACCGCCTAGGGTGACACCTTGGTAAATTAGGGCAAAATCGCCGATAATCGCTGTTTCGCCGATCACAACCCCCATACCGTGGTCGATGAATACGCTTTTGCCGATGGTTGCCCCTGGGTGGATTTCAATTCCGGTCAAAAAGCGAGCTATGTGGGAAATCAAGCGGGGGATGAAGGGAAGTCCCAACACGTAAAGCCAGTGTGCGAGGCGGTGCAGCACTAGGGCTTGAAGACCGGGGTAGCAAAACAAAACTTCCAGCCAGTTGCGAGCTGCAGGGTCGCGATCGAAAATTATACTGAAGTCAGCTCTAAGAGTCTTTAGCACTTTCGGAGTTACCTATTTTGGTTAAACACGCCACTTTCGATTTTACATTTTACTGGATGGGGAAGTGAGCGGTCGATCGGGAGATTGGGGGATATGACGGAGTGGAACCGTGGGAGAGTGGGAGATTGGGGGAGAATTTGATGATATTTTATTGTCTCCATCCAACAGCGCCGCTGCGTTCTATTCCTGTACTGAGATTGTATAGTTAGACTTGACTCCGGGTTCGACAGTACCTACCCAAATCCTGTAAGAGCCTGCTTGCCAGTCAGAATCAAGTATGCCAGCATCTTTATTCTGACCTATATCGTCTCCGCAGCGCACCGCATTACCGGGGCCTTGTACGAGTAAGGTTGTGTCCTTGCCTCCGCTGTTGATTTGGAGTGTGAGTTTTGAAAAGTTTTGCTGCAAGACTATGATGTGGTCGGGAGTTGGGGTGGCAAAACCCAAACATTTGTTTTTGTGGCGATCGGCGTTGGCTATGGCAGATAGAGAGTAGGATCCGCCTGTGGAACCTCTCAAAACTGCTGTTGGGGCTGCAAAACCTCGCGATAAACTTAAAGTGCCGAAATTGGCTGTTTCTGCTAAAACTGGTAGGGCGACGATCGCCGCGATCGCACCCAAGAGCGCACCGTTTTTGAAATTGGCTCCCTGATTAAACAACATGGCCATACTCCTGGCGTCACAACTTAAAATCACAACTCAGAATTTACCCATCGCAGCCCCTGGAATACAAACTATGGAGGAAGAATAATTTTTTTTAAATTAGTTCAACACCTCCTGGCTTATCTTCCTTATGTCTATCAGGACAATCCCTCTACGATCGCGCTCGCTTGTGCCACTCGGATTTCTGCCACAGGCGATCGACTCATATCCGAAATTGTACGGTGTCAAGATGATAAATTTGATACTTTTAGCCTTGCTGTTGGCCCTCGGTTCCCTATTGACACAGGTCTTGGTATTGTTACCTATAGGTCTATCTGGCTGGCTCCACCTGCCTAATTGGCTGAGCCTGACCTTGATTTTTCTGGCTATTTCTTGGTGCTTGGGGGATTAGTAAGCAGTCATGAGTTAATTAGTGATTAGTCAATAGCTAACGCTCAATCATTCCGCTTCCCCCAAGGGTCAAGGCCCGATCGCCCCGGTCTGATGATGTATACTTCACAATTGACAATTCAAGAATCTAAAATCTAGGATTTGACATCTACCTATAGAATGATGCAACGACAAGTTTATTCGATCTCAGCATTTCACTCTCCTGACAAAAGCCTGGGGGAAACTCCTAAAAAACAGGATCGTCCGATACACCGGGCGATCGTGTTAATGCTGGTGGCAACAGGTTTGCTGGGCCTGCACGCTAGTCGGCTGGTGGAATTGCAACTGATACAAGGGAAGCAACACCGGGAACGAGCCGAAAACAATCGCGTTCGCCTAGTGCCGATGCCGGCGAATCGCGGACACATTATCGATCGCAAAGGCAAGTTGCTAGCTGCAAACAATTTAGCTCGATCGGTATATTTGTGGCCGAAAGAACAAACGCCGGAACAGTGGAAAGTGACAGCAGAAAAGTTGAGTCCGCTGGTTAAAATTCCAGCAAAAGAAATTTTAAAAAAAATAAAAGAGGTCGATCCTCAATCCTATAGACCGGTGCGGCTCAAGCAAGCAATGCCGCCAGAGGTGTTCGTGCCACTAGCAGAAGAGGTGGGACAAATGCGGGGAGTGGAAGTGCGGCCAGAAGCGAACCGCTACTATCCCGAAGGCAGTTTGGCATCTCACGCGATCGGATATATCGGCGAAGCTACCGCAGCCGACTTGGAAGCTCATCCTGAATATCCGATGGGGATGATTGTCGGTCAAATGGGCATAGAAGCGAGCTCTAACGAGAAGATTGCGGGAGTGTGGGGCGATCGGCTGATCGAAGTAAATGCCCAAAATGAAGAATTGCGGCTGATGGGAGAGACACCGCCCAAACCCGGTGAGGCGGTGCAGCTAACCATAGACTTGTCCATGCAAAAAGCAGCCGAAAAAGCCCTGGGGAACCGCCGGGGAGCAGTAGTGGCGCTGGATGTCAACACCGGGGCGGTATTAGTTATGGCCAGCCACCCGACTTTTGACCCCAATCTGTTTACGCGAAAAATCACTAAGGATGAGTGGAAAACTCTTCAAGATCCGGAAAATCCATTTTTGAATCGGGCCACGCAGGGCTATCCCCCCGGTAGCACCTTTAAAATTGTGACTTCCGTCGCGGCCCTGGAGTCGGGCAAATTTTCGCCGGACTCAATTCTCGGTACTTCGTCTTACATTACTGTGGGGGGAATTGATTTTAACGAACACAGTGGCGGTTTCGGCGACATCGGCTTTCGGGATGCTTTGGCTTTCAGCAGCAATACGTTTTTTTATCAATTGGGGATTAGTACCGGGCCGGAGCAAATTTCTAAGTGGGGACAGCGCTTGGGAATTGGCAAGGAGACGGATTTGAATCTTTTGGGGCTAGGCGGTGGCGATTACGGTCAAATCCCGACGCCGGAGGAGAAGGAGAAACTTTATAAAGAACCTTGGTATGCGGGTGATACGGTAACGATGTCGATCGGGCAGGGGTTGGTGTTGATGACTCCTTTGGAGGGGGCGGTAATGGTGAGTTCGATCGCTAATGGGGGTTATCGCGTGAAGCCTCATCTTTTGACTTCTATGACCGGCACAGCGGAGACTCAACGGGTACATACGGGGATGAAACCTTCAACAGTTCAGGTGATTAAGGAAGGACTGATCGCGGTAGTTGCCGAGGGTACTGGACAGGGATTGAATGACGGTTCGATTCCGCTGACGGCGGGCAAAACAGGGACTTCGGAGGTCATCGGACAGGAGGATCACTCTTTGTATGTCGCCTTCGGGCCCGCCCAGAAACCGGAAATTGCGATCGCCGTGGTTGTGGAAAATGGCGGTTATGGTTCTGTTGCCGCCGCCCCGATCGCCAAAGAGGTATTTCAAGCTTATTTTGGGCCACAGAAAAATGTGAAGCAGCCAGTAGTTATTAGTCCTTAGTCCTTAGTCCTTAGTCAGTAGTCATTAGTCATTAGTCCTTAGTTATTGGGAATGGGGAATTGGGCATAGTGTCTTGTTTTTCTTCTGACTTCTGACTACTGACTAATGACTACTGACTACTGACTACTAACTAATTGAGCCGCATAAATATAGTAGCTTTGCGAATTCCTGTTATTTCTCCCGTACTGGTGACAGTTAGCGATCGCAAGTGATCGAACAATGGTCTTGCCGAAAGTTCAATTAACCTCAACAGCGGGATTTGTTTTTCCCAAATTGCCCTGCTGGAGGGCCAGTCTAAATAAAAATAGCCGTCGTTAGAGGGCGGAAGCGGTTCAATGCTGGTTTGAAAATCTTGATTGGCAACTAAAGAGACTGTTTCGGCTGCTTCTAGTGCTGCGTCCATTGCTTCTACTGAAGTGGTGAAAATTTCGTATTTGCCGACGGTGGCTCGGACTCCTTTTGCCTCGGTTTCGATCGCACTTTTTCTATTATTTTCTTTACCATAATTCTGGCTAGTTGTCAACTGCGTCCAAGCGGTAATTTTCTGGTTTCTCAGAGTGAAGCTGCCGATGCTGTACTCTTTGCTGCGGGCAATTTCATCGAGTTTGTCGATCGCCTTTTGGGAATCAGCAGAGTTTTCGGCGGCAAAAATCCAGTCGGCACCATTTGACGAATTCGGAAGCACTGCTAAAGCGTATTCTCCTTGTACCCAGTCAAATATATCCTGCGGCAGGTTGACGCCCCAAAGTTGCTGAATATCTCCCAGGGTGCGATCGACTAAATTTGAGACTTCTGGATTAGTAGAAACCGCCGATGACAAATCAGCCCAAAAATTCCTTAAGTCGGTGCTGGCGACCGCGAAAGGACTCGCTGAGGGAATGTATTGCAAGGCTTGCACAGGTTCGGAAAGCGTTGGAGAAGCTGTGTTTTCTCGCGATGTCACTAAAGCAGTTTGAGCCAGCAATCCCCGTCGGTTGACTCCGACAGCAACTGCGAGGGAATTAAGAGAAACTTGGGGATTTTGCTCGGTTGCTGATTGCGGGAGATTGACAAATGCTAAAGCGATTCTGCCTTGAGTTAGCTGCTGCAAAGCTTTTTGATATTCCGGGGTATTGTTGAGATTTAGGTTTGCTGTTTCAAGGTTATTAATTGCATCTCGAATCACAATCGGGCTATTGGAAAATAAAACAAAACTTTGGTTATTCCCAGAATTAAAATTACCGCCGATGGCTGCTGTTGCGAAGCTGGATGGCAACTTGGAAGTCGGCAGAGAAAACGGATTAAAAGGCGAAAGCGAAGCAGATTTTTTCTGGGATTTTGGTGCTTGTTTATAATTAATTCTCACGCCTTTATATATTTCCGACTGCACTGTTTTATCGCCACGAGATTGTTGGCGCCAGTAGGAGTCAAGAAATTTTTGGCTGCGATCGACCTTTTGGGAGGAAACGGCCAGCAAAAACCCGGTTTGTTTGCCGTTGCTGCTGTCGCCATCGAAATCTGGGTTTGTGACGGCGAGGGTAATTTCGTCACCTATCCAAGGTTGGATATCTCGACTGTAATCGAGGCCTGTATTGCCGAGGAAACTTTTTTTGATTTGCTCAAATTCTGCGTGCGATCGACTTCTTTCTTCGGGAGTGGCAAAAACTTGTCGCAATGCTTCGAGGCGATCGGGATTTACCAGCATTGATGCTAACAAAGGTGCTTGTTTCGAGACAAACACAGCCGCAGCCGGAGTAGTTGTCGGCCCGCCAGCGAGCAAATTCAGGGGAGTGTGAGTTGTCAGCCAGTAAAAACCACCGGCACTCAAGCCTAAGAGTGCCAAGACGCCAGCAATGAGGAAAGAAAAGAACGATCGCAACTTCATACAACAAGGACTAATGACCACAGTCTATTATTAACTAGAGTAGCGCATGACCGTAGCTGTCGGCAGATACTTTTTGTGCTGTTCGCAAAAAAAAAGAATCAATTAAAATATTCTCAAGCTCTAAAACTCAAGTAAAATGCTAACAATATCAACGCCCCCCGAACAGCGAGTTTTACTGCCAAATATCAGTTGGCAGTTATATGAAAGCCTGCTAGCGGAACTGGGCAACCAACGTTCCACCAGAATTGCTTATCATCAAGGTCAATTAGAAATTATGGTGCCGCTACCGGAACATGAAAATCGCAACAGGCTGATCGATCGCTTAATTGTAACTCTCATAGAAGAACTCAATCTAGAGTACAACCCCTTTGGCTCGATGACGATCAAAAAACGCAAAAAAGCAGCGGGTAAAGAACCAGATTCCTGTTATTATATCCAGAATGAAGCACTGGTCAGAGGGAGAACAGAATTAGACTTTGCTCAAGATCCGCCGCCCGATTTAGCACTGGAAATTGATATTACCAGCAGTTCCTTAAATCAATTCGATTTATATGCAGATTTAGGCGTACCCGAAATTTGGCGGTACGATGGACGAAGCATCAAGTTTTATCAATTGCAAAATGGCGAATATGCCGAGTGCAATTTTTCGCGGGCTTTCCCGATGCTACCTACTGCAAAAGTTGAGGAATTTATCGATCGCACTCAAACTACAGGCGCAACCACAGCAGTGCGAGAATTACGGGAATGGGTCAATCGATTTTAGATTTTAGATTTTAGATTTTAGATTTTAGAATTGAAGCATTCACCCCACGAATAAATACGTTCGGCAAGTTTCATCGGATACAGGTTTTTTATTTTTCCACGGATGAATCCGGGGGCTTGTATCCTGGATGCTTTCGGTAAAAAATCAAAAAAATCAGTAATTGTGCAGTCTACCACGGCACTCCTCGCGCATCAGAAAAATCTGCATCTAGAACCACCCCCGCATCGAATACAGCATCAGTTAAATCAGCTTTTCTAAACGACGTTATCGACAATTTTTCTATCTGTTCAACAGCGATAAAAAAGCCGATCGCAGTTAACCCCAGAATTACCCCAGAAACCAAAAATAAGACAATTCCCCTGAGAGTATCTCCGCCCAAAAATGTCACAATACCGCTAGCGCCGATCGCAGCAGCAGCCCCAGCCACAGCCCCCGCCACAATTCCAGCTTCGCACCGAGTCGCAGCAATCGCCGTAGCAGCGGTTCCAGCCACAGCCACAGCCCCCGCATCCGCCCCGGCTATCAGTCCCGTCAAAGCCCCAGCAGCCGTCACTGTCACCGCTGTCACCCCAGCCCTAGCAATCAAATTTCTCACCCGCCTGCGGCTTTGTCCGGTTCTGACACCCTGAAAATTTGCCCCCCTCAAAATCGCCCCGGTGAAATTGCAGCCTCGAATGTCGCAACCGCTGAAATTCGCCCCAGATAAGTCAAGCCCTTTAAAAGAACGGTTCCGCAAGTTTTGGTTAGCAAAATTGAGATTTTGAGGTAAAGTCATTCGATTTTAGATTTTAGATTTTAGATTTTAGATTAACCAAGCAAGGATCTGGGTTTTTAGATTTTAGATTATAGATTTTAGATTAACCAAGCACAGGGCATTTAGAATAAAGCCTGTGGTTTATAACGAGTTTCCATGTCTCCCATCTCCGAATCCCCATTTTCCCCCGAACAAATTGCTGCTGAAAGACTCAAACCAGAAGAATATCAAGAAATCGTTCAGCGTCTTGGCCGCCATCCTAATAAAGCTGAATTGGGAATGTTCGGCGTCATGTGGAGCGAACACTGCTGTTACAAAAATTCGAGGCCACTATTAAAACAGTTTCCCACAGAGGGCGATCGAATTCTCGTCGGGCCCGGAGAAAATGCCGGCGTCGTAGACTTGGGAGAAGGCTTGCAACTCGCCTTCAAAATTGAATCCCACAACCACCCCTCAGCAGTCGAACCTTTCCAAGGTGCAGCAACCGGTGTCGGGGGGATTCTCCGCGATATCTTCACAATGGGTGCTCGCCCGATCGCACTTTTAAATTCCCTGCGTTTTGGCAACTTAGACGATGCTAAAACTCAGAGATTGTTCAAAGGCGTAGTATCGGGAATTTCCCATTATGGAAATTGCATCGGCGTGCCCACAGTTGGCGGCGAAGTTTACTTCGATCCGGCTTATTCCGGCAACCCATTAGTTAACGTCATGGCCTTGGGTTTAATGGAAACTCAAGAAATCGTCAAATCCGGCGCATCCGGCATCGGAAATCCCGTGCTTTACGTCGGTTCAACTACTGGCAGAGATGGCATGGGAGGAGCAAGTTTTGCCAGTGCCGAATTGACCGACAAATCAATGGACGATCGCCCCGCAGTCCAAGTAGGAGATCCATTTTTAGAAAAATCCTTAATTGAAGCTTGTTTAGAAGCATTCAAAACCGGTGCAGTCGTCGCCGCCCAAGACATGGGTGCGGCGGGAATCACCTGTTCGACATCAGAAATGGCAGCCAAAGGCGGCGTCGGCATTGAATTCGATTTAGACAAAGTTCCCGTTCGAGAAAGCGGCATGATTCCCTACGAATACCTGCTTTCAGAATCCCAAGAACGGATGTTGTTTGTTGCCCAAAAAGGACGGGAACAGGAATTAATCGATATTTTCCATCGCTGGGGATTACACGCAGTAGTAGCGGGGACAGTCATCGAAGAGCCGATCGTCCGAATTCTCTTTAAAGGCGAAATCGCTGCCGAAATTACCGCAACTGCTTTGGCAGATAACACGCCAATTTATCACCGAGAACTGTTGACAGAACCGCCAGAATATGCTAAAAAAGCATGGGAATGGACGGCGGATTCCCTGCCACAATCCACAGTTGCAGGTATCGAAATTAACGGCAATTTCCAAACTTGGACTCAGATTTTGCTGACGCTTTTAGATACTCCTACCATCGCTTCTAAACGCTGGGTTTATCGCCAATACGACCATCAAGTGCAAAACAATACTGTTGTTTTGCCGGGAGGCGCTGATGCTGCGGTTGTCAGATTGCGTCCGCTAGAACCTTGCCACTCTTCCCTTGCTAACGGGTTAGAAGTACACCCCCTTGCTAAGGGGGATCTACTGAGAGAAAATGCCGTTTCTCTAGCTTCCGAAAGCAAACAGGAAGAAGAGGTAATTCCTCTATTTACAAAGGCACAAGGTAGGGAAACTCCAAAAGTTTCTCCCCCCCTTAGCAAGGAGGAAGCGCCGCAGGGGGCTATTCCCGGAGTTGCTGCAACGGTTGATTGCAATTCTCGTTATGTTTATCTCGATCCTTATGAAGGTGCAAAAGCAGTCGTAGCGGAAGCAGCGAGAAATTTGAGTTGTGTGGGTGCTGAACCTCTCGCAGTTACTGATAATTTGAATTTTGGCAGTCCTGAAAAGCCGATCGGATATTGGCAGTTAGCGTCAGCTTGTCGCGGGATTGCTGATGCTTGTCGGGAGTTGGGAACGCCTGTTACTGGCGGCAATGTTTCTCTTTACAATGAAACGGTTGATGCTGAGGGGAATCCTCAACCAATTTATCCGACTCCGGTAATCGGAATGGTGGGGTTAATTCCCGATTTGAGCAAGCTTGCTGGCCAAGCTTGGCTAAAGAAAGGTGATTTAATTTATGTGCTGGGAATTGGTGAATCCTCCCAAAACTCCGAACTTTCATCTGAAAGCTCAAAAATCACAACTTCTCCTACTTTGGGAGGTTCGGAATATTTAGCGGCAATTCACGGGATTGTAGCTGGGAAACCGCCAAGGATAGATTTTGAGTTGGAAAGAAAAGTGCAATCGGTTTGTCGCGATGGAATTCGCCAAGGTTGGGTATGTTCTGCCCATGATTGTGCGGAAGGTGGAATTGCGATCGCCCTCGCGGAATCCTGTATTTCTGCTAAAATGGGTGCAGAAATTCATCTCAGCTTCAATTCGGAAAATGTCGGCCGCTGGGATGAAATTTTGTTTGGTGAAATGGGCAACTGCATTGTAGTTTCAGTCGCACCGAAAAATCAAGAAATTTGGGAGTCTTACCTGCAAGAACATTTGACCAAAATGTGGCAGAAAATTGGTTTAGTTTGCTGTGCTGAATCACCTTTGCGGGTTGTGAGTGCTGATAATCAAGTGTTAATTGAGGTTGGGATGGGTGAGATGGGCGATCGATTCTATAATGCGATCGAGCGTCGGATTGCATCTGCCTGACAACCTGAAGTTTCGATCCCCCTAAATCCCCCTTAAAAAGGGGAGTAGGGGCTGACTTTGAATACTCTTGTCCCCCCCTTCTTAAGGGGGGCTAGGGGGGATCTCCGGGTTTAAAACACGCCCAATAACCCCAACTTCTTACAAAATTCACGATTCTTAGAAAAACCTATAACAGAAGTCCGGGTTCTTAGACACTATACAATATAAACAGTATCATTCATAAAATAAATGATTTGCTGTATCAATCCCGACTGCGCCAATCCTCAAAACCCCGACGGGCAAACATATTGTATCAGTTGTGGCTTTAAACTCGTACCCATCCTGCGAAGCCGTTACCGCCCCATCGGATTCCTCGGCAAAGGTGGCTTCGGCAGAACTTATTTAGCAGAAGATATTGATAGACTAAATCAACCCTGTGTCGTTAAACAATTAGCACCAAATTTCCAGGGGACTTGGGAGAGTAGCAAAGCGAGAGAATTATTTCAGCAAGAAGCCAGACAACTGCAACAGCTAGGACAACATCCGCAAATCCCATCACTAGATGCCTATTTTGAACAAGACAAATATTTGTATCTCGTACAGCAGTTTGTCGATGGTGATAATTTGTTAAACCTTTTGCAAAATCAGGGAATTTGGCAAGAAAGCCAAGTTAAGCAACTATTACTCGAACTTCTACCTGTTCTCAAGTTTATTCACGAACAAAAAATCATTCATCGAGATATCAAGCCTGAGAATATTATGCGCCGTCGCAGCGACGGTTTGTTAGTGCTGATTGATTTCGGAGTTTCCAAACAGTTGTCGGGAACAGTGATGTCGAGACTGGGAACGCGAATTGGTTCGGATGGTTATGCACCATTTGAACAAATGAAATCGGGTGAAGCTTATCCAGCCAGTGATTTGTTTAGCTTGGGGGCGACGGCTTTTCATCTACTCACGGGGATACATCCTTCTGATTTGTCGGTGGAACAGGGTTATAGTTGGACTGGAAATTGGCAGCAACATTTGAAAAGTCCCATAGACAAGGGATTGGAATTGATTTTATCTAAGTTGTTGGCAAAAGATATCCAGCAGCGCTATCAATCAGCAGAGGAAGTTTTAATAGATTTTCAACGTCAGTCAACGCCCAAAAATAGCATAAATTTACAAAAAATAGACTTTGAAGTGGTGACAGTTGATGTGCGGGGTAATATAACTAACCGCCAACAGCGTCAAGCACAATTTTTCAGCGAAAATTTAGGTAGCGGTGCAATCTTAGACATGGTAGCAATTCCTGGCGGCCGTTTCGTGATGGGTTCCCCCAATACGGAAGCAGGGCGAAGTAACAATGAAGGGCCGCAGCGTACTGTTAATATCTCTCCTTTTTTTATGGGTAAATATCCCATTACTCAAGAACAGTGGGAAGTAGTGATGGGGAATAACCCTTCTGATATCAAAGGTTTGAAACGTCCTGTAGAACAAGTAAGCTGGAATAATGCTCTGGAATTCTGCCAGAAAATTTCTCAAAAAACAGGGAAGACTTATCGCTTACCATCGGAAGCGGAATGGGAATATGCTTGTCGCGCGGGAACTACAACACCTTTCTATTTTGGCGAGACAATTACCCCGGATTTAGTTAATTATGATGGCAATTATCCCTACGGTGCTGCGCCGAAGGGACTTTACCGCAAACAAACAACGGATGTGGGGAGTTTTCCGCCGAATCCGTTTGGTTTGTATGATATGCAGGGGAATGTTTGGGAATGGTGCAGCGATAAATGGCACGATAATTATAGTGGCGCACCGACTGACGGAAGTTCTTGGGAAACTGCAACGGATAATAAGCGGGTGCTGCGTGGTGGTTCATGGAACAACCATGCGCTCTATTCCCGTTGTGCCGATCGTGACAGGAATTCGGCGGGCTACAAGTTGAGGAACTGGGGTTTTCGTGTGGTGGTAACGTCGGTTTCTTCCTCGTCCTAGTTTCCGCGTAGTAGTGGTAGGGTGCGTCGCATCAAAAATCTGTAAGGAAGACCGACAATTTCACAGCGACGCACCACACAATAGTAAGGTGCGTCGCATTAAAAATTTGCAAATTGCCTAGAAAATTTCACAGCGACGCACCCTACAAATTAGGCTAATTTTTTCAATCGCCCTATCAATCGTCGATTCAATCGCCCAGTCAATCTATACAATATAAACAATATCATTCCTAAAATAAATGATTTGCTGCATCAATCCCGACTGCCCCAATCCTCAAAACCCTGACGGGCAAACATATTGCATCAGTTGTGGCCTTGGACTCGTACCCATCCTGCGAAATCGTTTCCGCATGATCAAACTCCTCGGTCAAGGTGGCTTCGGCAGAACCTATTTAGCAGAAGATATTGATAGACTAAATCAACGCTGTGTCGTTAAACAATTAGCACCCGATGTCCAGGGAACTTGGGCGATTAACAAAGCGGTAGAATTATTTCAGCTAGAAGCTAGACAACTGCAACAGCTAGGACAACATCCCCAAATTCCCTCACTAGATGCCTATTTTGAAGACAACAAATATTTGTATCTCGTACAGCAGTTTGTGGATGGGGATAATTTGTTGACGCTTTTCCAAAATCAGGGAATTTGGCAAGAAAGCCAAGTTAAGCAACTATTACTCGAACTTCTACCTGTTCTAAAATTTGTTCACGCACAAAAAATTGTTCACCGAGATATCAAGCCAGAGAATATTATGTGCCGTCGCAGCGACGGTTTGTTAGTGCTGATTGATTTCGGAGTTTCTAAACAGTTGTCGGGAACAGTGATATCGCGACAGGGAACGCAAATTGGTTCGCATGGTTATGCACCGCTTGAACAAATGCAAGGGGGTGAAGCTTATGCAGCCAGCGATTTGTTTAGCTTGGGGGCGACGGCTTTTCATCTACTGACGGGGGTACATCCTTATGGTTTGTGGACGGAGCACGGTTATAGCTGGACTGGAAATTGGCAGCAACATTTGAAAAGTCCCATAGACAAGGGATTGGAATTGATTTTATCTAAGTTGTTGGCAAAAGATATCCAGCAGCGCTATCAATCAGCAGAGGAAGTTTTAAGAGATTTTCAACGTCAGTCAAGACAATCTCCCGCACCGACACCAATTCCCACAATTCCTGTCATTCCACAGCACTCTTTGCCGTTACGAACTAACACAACAAGGCGAGGTTTCTTGCAATTAGCGGGTTTTGCTGGGGGAGGATTTGCATTAGCTGTGCTGGGTCAAAGTTTGTTGAACAACAAAACTTCTTCATCTTCACCAAATCTTCCACCTTCATCCAACAAGGCGGCCCCATCTCCTAAATCCTCAGCTCAAAAATCATCTCCAAAAACTACAGCCAAAAGTTCATCCCCAAAACCATCTCCACAATCTGTAGCAGAAAGTCCATCGCCAAAACCCTCTCCAAAACCCGCACCAGAAACTCCAAAACCTACGCCATCTTCCAATGCTTTAAAAAGCTTTACTTTTGAAACAGTGACAGTCAACTCAACGGGGCAAATTGCCAACCGTCGTCAAGGAAAAGCACAGGCTTTTATAGAAAATATGGGGAATGGTATTACTCTAGACATGGTAGCAATTCCTGGCGGCAGTTTTGTGATGGGTTCGCCCGATACGGAAGCCGGACGAAGTAGCTATGAAGGGCCGCAGCGTACCGTGAATATCCCTGCTTTTTTTATGGGTAAATATGAGATAACTCAAGAACAATACCAAGCGGTGATGGGAAATAATCCTTCTGAGTTCAAAGGTGCGAAACTTCCTGTCGAAAAAGTAAGCTGGAATGATGCTGTGGAATTCTGCAAGCGGCTTTCTCAAAAAACAGGCAAGACTTATCGCTTACCTTCAGAAGCGGAATGGGAATATGCTTGCCGCGCCGGAACTAAAACACCTTTCTATTTTGGTGAAACAATTACGCCGGATTTAGTTAATTATAATGGCAATAATCCCTACTCTGGGGCATCGAAGGGACTTTACCGCAAACAAACAACTGATGTCGGGAATTTTTCACCCAATGCTTTTGGACTTTATGATATGCACGGAAATGTTTGGGAATGGTGCAGTCATCCCGACAACGATCGAAGCGATCGCCGGGTGCGGTGTGGCGGTTCCTGGAAGGACGCTGCGGTGAATTGTCGCAGTGCGTATCGTCTTAGCAATTTGGCGGGCGATCGTTACTCGGACATCGGTTTTCGCGTGGCTTTGGTTTCCGCGTAGTCTCTGGTTTTCGGTTCTTTGCTGTAGTCTCCCGCGAGGACTTTTCTTTTAAGGCTGGGCGGTTTCAACCTGGTTGATAAATATAGTCCTTGACGCATCAAAACCTTCATAACCGGGTTTTTTGGGGTTTTTGCGGTCTGTAGCGCGTCTTCTGGGCAAAAAAAACCGGTTTCTGGCTACCCGTGCAGAAGTCCTATAATAGTTAAAATATGCCACGGTCACATATTAGGAAGGATAAAAAATATGACCCTCAATCTTCCTCTTCCCGATTCAATTCAAAATTTTATTAACGAACAAGTGGCAATCGGAGGCTACAGTAATGCAGCGGAATACATCTTGCACCTAATTCGCCAAGAACAAGCAAGAGCCGCGCGGGTTGAGTCGTTATTGTTGGCTGGTTTGGATAGTGGCAATTCTATAGAGATTACCGATGATTGGTGGGAGCAAAAACGGGCTCAGTTGGTGCAGAATCTTGACCCACACCAGCAATGACTAAACGGATTGTCATTACACCAAGAGCAAGTCAAGATTTAGACGAAAATTTTGCTTATATTGCTCAAAATAATCTTGATGCTGCATTGCGTTTTTTTGATGCAGCACGTCAGACATTTGCGAGATTGGCTCAAATGTCGGGAATGGGTCGCCTGTATCCGGTTAAAAATCCACGGTTGGAGGGTTTGCGAAGATTGTCAGTTAGGGGGTTTGAGAATTATCTGATTTTCTATCTGTCTTTTGATAACTATATTGAGGTAGTGAGAATTCTGCACGCAGCGAGAGATTTAGAGGAAGTTTTGTCAGGAGATGAAGCTGATTGACTTTGTAAAGTAGGAAAATTTTTCAGGCTGCCAAATCTCCATCCCACGGTTCACTCCTGTCGGTATTACTTAATACTCGATCGCCCCCAAAATGACATTACATGGCCGCACAGATTCCCATGATGATATAGTATGTCAATCTCACAGAAAAGTCAAGCTCGATCGCCCTTAAATTCTAATATTTGAAAAAGCCCATCAAGCAAGTTTCTAATTTATTTGCCATTGCACGATCGCCAATCTATTCAGTCTGGCGTTGCGCTGACTTCGTTTGACAATCGCCCCAGCCATCGCCCCAGCCATCGCCCCAGCCCTCGCCCCAGCCATCGCCCGCTGTTAATTAAGGTTAATATAGGATTTGGGGGCGATCGATACTACAATGCCATTAAACGCCGCATCGCTTCTGTCTGAAATGCTACACGATTTGGAAATAATGACAGATCCGTGGCAAGATTAAGGGAATGTTAAGTTATGCGACGCCTTCGCAAACAAGATTTCCCGCTGAAACTGTCCCCCTAACCCACCTTCCCCATTAGGAACCCACCCATCTATGATTCCCAACCATTCCTTCGCGGCTGACGAGCATTCTAGCAAACCCGACAAGCCCGAGGAAGCTTGTGGCGTTTTCGGTATCTACGCACCGGGTGAAGATGTCGCCAAGTTGACCTACTTCGGTTTGTATGCTTTGCAGCACCGCGGTCAGGAATCAGCAGGGATTGCTACCTTTGACGGTGACACAGTACACCTGCACAAAGATATGGGACTGGTTTCCCAAGTCTTCAACGAATCGAGTTTAGGTCACTTGCCCGGTAACTTAGCCGTAGGGCACACTCGCTACTCTACTACGGGCTCCTCGCGCGTGGTCAACGCTCAGCCTGTGGTTGTCGAAACTCGTTTGGGAAGTCTGGCCCTAGCACATAACGGTAATCTTGTCAATACTAAAGAATTGCGCGAAGAATTGCTGTCTCGGAAGTGCGAATTTGTCAGCACGACGGATTCAGAGGCGATCGCAGTGGCGATCGGTTCCGAGGTAGACAAGGGCAAAGACTGGCTGGAAGCAGCGATCAGTGCCTTTGGTATGTGCCAAGGAGCCTTTAGTTTGACGATCGCCACCCCTAAAGGCGTGATGGGAGTCCGCGACCCCCAAGGCGTCCGCCCGTTGGTAATTGGCATCCTCCCCACAACTCCGGTACGATACGTTTTAGCATCGGAAACTTGCGGCTTGGATATTATCGGTGCTGAATTTTTGCGGGACGTAGAACCCGGGGAATTAGTTTGGATTACAGAGGAAGGTATGGCTTCCTTCCACTGGAGCCAGCAACAGAAGCGCAAACTTTGCATCTTTGAAATGATCTATTTTGCTCGCCCCGACAGCCAGATGGAAGGTGAAAGTTTGTACAGCTACCGACTGCGGATCGGGCGTTTGTTGGCAGCAGAATCTCCGGCTGATGCTGATATAGTTATCGGCGTTCCCGATTCTGGAATCCCGGCGGCGATCGGCTTTTCTCAAGCTTCCGGCATTCCTTACGCCGAAGGATTGATTAAAAACCGCTACGTGGGGCGCACTTTTATTCAACCGACTCAGACAATGCGGGAGTCAGGAATCCGCATGAAACTCAACCCTCTCAAAGATGTGTTGGAAGGAAAGCGGGTAATTATTATCGATGATTCGATCGTGCGCGGCACTACCAGTCGCAAAATCGTCAAAGCCTTGCGGGATGCTGGCGCAACAGCAGTTCACATGAGAATTTCCTCGCCGCCGGTGACTCATCCGTGTTTCTACGGTATCGACACCGACAATCAAGATCAGTTGATTGCTGCTACTAAGTCAGTCGCAGAAATCGGCACCCAAATTGGGGTTGATTCCTTGGCTTTCTTGAGTTGGGATGGAATGCTGAAGGCGACTAACGAAGACCCGATGAGTTTTTGTTCGGCGTGTTTCACCGGTGATTATCCGATCGACGTTCCAGAAATGGTAAAACGGTCTAAGCTCATATTAGAAAAAGCTGGAACCTAGAAAATCCCAAAGCGAGAAAGCGATCGCCCGTCACTTTCCGCAATTTATGGATTTTCAAGTTTTTCTGGTAAGTCATTGCCAGAATGTGTGTAGAAATGTTACATTAACTTAGCTTTAGCAATTCTTGCAGAATTGGTGAACTGTAGTGAACAGTCGCTTGGGTAGAACTTGTGCGAAACCCAACCCTCGGATTGGAGATGGGAGATGGGAGATTTGAGACTTGTGCTTGAATCTAAAATCGGCAATCTAAAATCGATGGTTTTTCCCTACACTCTCGTTCACAATTCCTGCTCGAAACGCTGTATGCTACCTGCAGACTGGAGGTAGTTCCTCCAGATGTCCACTCTCAGATGGAAGTCGCATTTCGCACCAACAACGGGCACATGAGATTTTTTCAGATAACAGGGTCGATCGCACTAATTTTTCCGACACAAGTATTCGACAAGCCAACTTGCTTGAGAATCGCGGACGGGCTATTCATGCGAACTAAATAACTTTAGAAACCCTTGCAGAGTAAAAAGATGGCTCCTTGCAGGTTGAATGTTACCTCACCTGCATAGGGCATACAACCCCCCGACTCCTGTCCGGGAGAGCCAAAAATTTAGATATTAGTTTAAGCCCCCAGATTCATCTGTGGAGTGAATCTAAAATCTAAAATCTAAAATCTAAAATCGATTGACTGTTAAAAGAAGGCGGAATGCGGTTTCTCAAGTCAGCTTAAATCGGAAACTTCGTGCAATCAAATACTGTTCTCAATCAGCCGAGCAATCAAGGCTCATCCTCTCGTACAGCAGAGTTACCTTTTACTCTTCAAGATATCAAGGCAGCCATTCCAGCCCACTGTTTTGAGCCATCGGCATGGAAATCTCTGGCTTATTTCTTTTTAGATATTGGCATCATCGCAGGTTTGTATGCGATCGCCTACACCCTGGATTCCTGGCTCTTTTATCCAATCTTTTGGTTGATGCAGGGAACCATGTTTTGGGCATTGTTTGTAGTGGGTCACGACTGCGGACACGGTTCATTTTCTAAGAGCAAATGGCTCAACAACCTGATCGGACACCTGTCCCACGCTCCAATTCTCGTGCCCTTCCACGGTTGGCGGATTAGTCACAGAACCCACCACGCAAATACAGGCAGCTTAGATAACGATGAAAGCTGGTATCCGGTATCGGAAAGCAAATACAATCAAATGCCTTGGTACGAAAAGCTAGGACGCTTTTATTTGATGTTATTTGCCTATCCAATTTATCTATTTCGCCGATCGCCCGATCGGGTAGGTTCTCACTTCATGCCCGGTAGCCCGATTTTCCGTCCGTCCGAAAAATGGGATGTGTTGACAAGTTCCGCATCCTTGGTACTGATGGTAGGCTTTTTAGGCGCGCTAACCTATCAGTTTGGTTGGCTGTTTTTACTCAAGTTCTACTTGGTTCCCTATGTAGTGTTCGTGATGTGGCTGGATTTGGTAACATTCCTGCACCACACAGAAGCCGATATTCCTTGGTATCGCGGAGATGATTGGTCTTTCTTGAAAGGTGCATTGTCTACGATCGATCGCGACTACGGAATCATCAATTCCATCCATCACGATATCGGCACCCACGTAGCCCACCACATTTTCTCGACAATGCCGCACTATCACTTGAAGGAAGCAACGGAAGCCATCAAGCCAGTGTTGGGCGATTATTATCGCAAGTCAACCGATCCAATTTGGAAGAGCTTTATTCGCTCTTACTGGGATTGTCATTTTGTCTCCGATACAGGTTCTGGAGTTTACTACGAATCACCTAACAGTCGGCGATCGGCTGAAGTTAAGTAGTTTAAATAAACAATAGAATACGCAAAAACCCGGCTTCTTTAAGAAACCGGGTTTTTCTTTTTTGTGCGTGTTTGATCATAAGATATTCCACATTTAACCTGCATATTGGGGGCGGGCAAGATGCCCACCCACAATAAATTTACAGATTACCTTTAAGCCCGATCGCCGTAACAATAGTCCACGCATCCACCAACAGCAGCAGCAGCGTACATCCCAGCAAAATAAGATACATCCAAGGCTGCGACAAAGGGCGGACATCTCTAGTATCAATACCTGTTTTTGCTTCCACCAAACCGACTAATTTACCAAATCCAGCCACCCGCATTGGCAACAAATAACCTTCACCCGAATGACTCAAAAAATAGTAAACTAAACCTCCTTGACCGGTCGATCGAGGTTTGAGAGCTTTTACCTCAGTCCAAGGTAGGGACCAACCCTTGCGAAAAAAATGCGGAAACCACTTGGGATATGTGACTTCAATCCCTTCCTCGCTCAAAATTACCCTTTCACTGAGCACGCCGTAGAGGCCCACAGCCCCAACAACAATTCCCGCCCAGAGTGCGGCGGGAGGAACCGGTGCTTTCGTTACTTCCGACAAAAACGGCAATGGAATTGTCAGGGCTGTGTACAAGCTCAACAGCGTGATTCTAATCAGGGGAGAAAGCCGGAATACCGCCGGCTCAAATACTGGGGCAGAAGATGGGGAAGAAGCAAGAGGTTGTGCTGACATGGCTGAATTCGAGAAGCTGTTTAAGGATATTTTTGCACAGCTTTTGGGCCCGCCAACCAAACTCAGAGAAATACGAAAAACCGGACAATATTTCCAGTTGTGAGTTTTGATCTAAAATTCATTTCACAAACTTTGATTCTTAACTGTTGAGTTTTTACCGCTTTGCAGAAGTTGGAATTTTGAGCGCGGAGTTATCAATTAACTGACAATTATATAACTCAAAACTCACAACTGGGATTAATCAACGGCGGTTAGCGCCGGTACAGTCAAAGGTTCTGAGATTTCTCTGGATTTGGGGCGGCCGGCCATGATTGTTCGATCGCCCTGAACTGCCTCTGGGGATCTGCTAGGATTGACCTTTGAATAGGGGCCTTCGTTAATCTGCAAGCGATCGCAAGGAATTTTATCCGACAAAATTGCACTAGCCATCATCCCGGTGTGAATTTCCAATGCTGCAGCGGGCATCGCTTCAAACACTAAGCGCTGTCCGGGAAACACCACTCGTTCAAAGTACCAGTTAGGAATGTTGGCGATGCGAGCAATCTGAATCTGACTGGTGGCGTTGACGTAGCAGCACAGAATCTTGCTGTCAATGTTTGAGGGTACGGGGTCAAGAATTTGAGCCATAACTGCTGAGGGAGCCTTGCCTAAAAGTTTTAGTTATCTTCTCAGGCTAACACTAGGCGATCCCGCCTACTGTAAAGCCGACTACCAACTCCCTAATACATGAGAGACCGATCGAACTTCTATTAAAATATAACCGGATAAATATCGGCTTTTTGACTCCTAGCAGAGATTTTTTGTCAAAATAAGCTGTATTCACTTAAAAATTAGCTTTTTTCTGCTGCTGTCGCCGATCGACACCAACAAGCTCGGCTTTTAGCCAGTTTAAAAAAATTTAAGAATATTTAATGTCAAATTGCGAAAATTAGACATATTGTAAAGTTATATTAAAAGAATATTAACATAGCTGAAAAAGTTCCACTTTAGGATATGGCAATCATGGAAAACCGAGAAAACCGAGTCCTGTACGTTCGCCTCCCTTGCAATCCGATTTTCCCGATCGGAGTTGTCTATCTTTCGGATCACGTACACAAGCTGTTTCCCGATGTCGAACAGCGCATTTTCGATTTAGGTGCCGTACCCCCCCTGGATTTCGCTAAAGCTTTAGATGCCAGCATAGACGAGTTTAAGCCGACTCTGCTAGTTTTCTCTTGGCGGGACATTCAAATTTACGCGCCCGTCGGCGGCAGAGGCGGCAATCCGCTGCAAAATGCCTTCGAGTTTTACTACGCCAAAAATCCGCTGATCAAGTTCCGGGGAGCACTCGGAGGACTGCGTTTGGCCGCGTCTTACTACACCGAACTCTGGCGCAATTTAGGACTGATTAAGCGCGGATTGAAGCGGGCCCGGAAATACCGCCCCGAAGCTCGTGCAGTGGTCGGAGGCGGTGCTGTGAGCGTGTTTTACGAACAGTTGGGCCGCAGTTTGCCGGCGGGAACAGTGGTTTCGGTGGGGGAAGGCGAAGCTTTGCTGGAGAAGTTGATTAAGGGCGAAGATTTGGCAGAGGAAAGATGTTATGTGGTGGGAGAAACCGTGCCGCGCGCGAAGCTAATTCACGAAAAGCCAGCCAACATCGAGAAAACTGCTTGCGACTATAACTACATCGAAACGATTTGGCCGGAATTTTCCTATTATCTACAGGATATGGACTTCTACGTCGGAGTCCAAACCAAGCGCGGCTGTCCTCACAATTGCTGTTACTGCATTTATACGGTGATTGAAGGGAAACAAGTGCGGATCAATCCGGCGGATGAGGTGGTGGCGGAAATTCGGCAATTGTACTCGAGAGGTATCCGCAATTTCTGGTTTACCGACGCTCAATTTATCCCAGCCCGCAAATTCATCGACGATGCAGTTGAATTATTGCAAAAAATCATCGCCGCCGGCATGGACGACATACACTGGGCCGCTTACATCCGTGCGGACAATCTCACACCAGAGTTGTGCGATTTGATGGTAAAAACGGGGATGAATTACTTTGAAATCGGCATCACCAGCGGTTCCCAGGAACTGGTTCGCAAAATGCGGATGGGCTACAACTTGCGAGTAGTTTTAGAGAATTGCCGCGATTTAAAAGCAGCCGGTTACAACGATGTGGTTTCCGTGAATTACTCGTTTAACGTCATTGACGAAACCTTTGAAACCATCCGGCAAACTATTGCTTATCACCGAGAATTAGAGCGGATTTTCGGAGCCGATAAAGTAGAACCCGCGATTTTCTTTATCGGCTTGCAGCCGCACACAATTTTGGAAGAATACGCCTTTAAAAAGGAGATTCTGCAACCGGGTTACGATCCCATGAGTTTGATGCCTTGGACAGCGCGAAAGTTGCTGTGGAATCCCGAACCTTTGGGTTCGTTTTTCGGGCAAATTTGTTTAGAAGCTTGGCAGCGGAATTCCAATGATTTCGGCCGCGAAGTGATGGCAATTCTGGAGGAAAAACTCGGCTGTGCGGATTTGGAAGAAGCATTAACCGCGCCAGTGGAAATCAAAGACAAACAATTGGCAGCAGTTAATTAATTACCAGGTTCGCAGTCAGGAAGACGGTTCTTTTCAAAAGGGGAAATGGGAGGAAAAATCTATCTTCTATTTCCCTTTTTATTATTCAATAAATAGGTAAGTGCAAATAAACATTACCGTGTAATATCAAATCCGCCCTTCATCGTCCTGTATTCATCTCTCTGTTCTCTGACCGAAAGCATCCAGGATACAAGCCCCCGGATTCATTCCTTCGCAGACTCAGGACCCAGAAATAAAAAACCTGTATGCGATAAACAAGCCCCCGAATTTATCCGTGGGGTCAATTCTTTAATCTAAAATCTAAAATCTAAAATCTAAAATCTAAAATCGATTGACTCTGCGTTCTCTGCGTTCTCTGCGGTTTAATCATTCCAATGCAACCGGAATTGATATAAAAGAGTCCGTTCGCGACATGGGGGCGCTGATTCCCGGTTTCTACGAAAATCAAAGGTTTAGTAACGAGAAATATATGAAGAAACCCGGTTTCTCAAATCGGCGTGAACAAGTCATAAAATCTTAAAAATGTCATAAATACAAGAGATTGCTTGCCTGCGATCGCATTGACATACTTGTGTATTTTCACGGGTGTTAGGTGCACAGTTCGCACCTTACTTAAACCGAGGGTATACCGGGTTCCCTGCACCTCTCACCTCTGAGATTAAATATTATTAATATCCAGCAAAGATAGCTTAAGATGTAATTATATAGTTAAAACCAGGAGTAACAGGATGTTTTATAAAGATACAGTTAAGGACATTAAAGCAGTAGTTCTAGTTATGGCGGGGATTAGTGCGATAGGCTTTTTGACCGCCTCAGCAGAAGCAACTGCACTAAATCAACCCGCACCCAACACTTTGGGCAATAATCAACCGCTGCAAATTGCTCAAGTTGAGGGATGTCCGAGGGCCGAAATGGTGCAATTTTTCGCAACGCCCAACTTTTCTATATACATTTGCAAAACCCAGGAAGGCGATATTTTTTACCGCGGCCTTAGCAAAATAAATGGCACCCAAATCAATGTCATGCAAGTAACAGCAGGTGATGACGGAAGTTATGAAGCGACTAACGGCAATATTATCTATTCGATTAATCCCCAACGCCTGCAAGTCCGCCAGAATGGTAAGGTAATTTTGACCGAAGCTGTCATTAAGTAACACTAACTGTTATTTAATGATAAATTCACTAAATTTAGGGTGTATTTTATTTAATATCATGTCCGATCGATTAACCATAATATGCCGATGGGGGCGGGTTTTTAATATTGTCAATTATTGGCAGGTATTGTTGGTGAACCCGCCCCTACAAAAATTGCGATGGCTCGACCGGACATGATTTAAGTTAAAAATTTAATGCCCACCAAAACATATTGATTCCTTAATAATCCAAGAGAATCAATGGTAACGGTTATAAGATTGACTAACTTTTGTTCAAATATCTCTCAATCAAGACGATCGCCACAATATCGTCCACTGGCTTCGGTGGCGTCCGCATTCCCTGGGGAATCAAGCGCGAAAGTCCCGTGGGAGGGTACATTTGCCAGTAGCGTTCCCTCGCTTCTAAACTGCTGTACCTCTCGTCCACCTGAACAATTTTGAGCGCTGGCGACAAACTCTGTGTCAGTTTTTGTTTCCAACTCTTAGAAGTCGTTTGATCTCCGATTACCAATAACTCAATGGGAAACTGTTCGCACAAAGATTGAATAGTAGATATCGCTGCTTCCGACAGCACAACTTGATGGTAGCAGACCTTCTTATCTCTACCCATTACAGCTATGCCGCATTTGTCTTTACCTGGATCGAAACCTAAAATCATATTTATGAGTCCTGTGTTAATAAGTTTGTAGTTGCGATCGAGCGCCAGTCAACTCAATCGCCAACCTATATCTAATCTGATACTTGCATTCTTGAATGTCTCAAAATCTTTGCGGGCGATCGTACTTATTTTGCTTGACTTTTTTGCAGGATTGACATATTATATCATCATGGGAATCCCTGCGGCCATATAATGTCTAAAATCAGAAACCGGGTTTTTGCCATAATCTTTACTTCCAGTTTTAATTTATCGAAAAAACCCGGTTTCTTTTGCCCCCCCGCAGCAATCAGAAACCGGGTTTTTGCCACAATATTTGCTTCCCAGTTTGGATTTATCGAAAAAACCCGGTTTCTTTTGCCCCCCGCAGCAATCAGAAACCGGGTTTTTGCCACAATATTTGCTTCCCAGTTTGGATTTATCGAAAAAACCCGGTT
>NZ_JAUBOQ010000003.1:96347-129691 GCF_036700325.1 Microcoleus sp. Z1_B2 | reverse complement strand
TCTCACAGCAACGCGCACAAATCAGAAACCGGGTTTTTGCCACAATATTTGCTTCCCAGTTTGGATTTATCGAAAAAACCCGGTTTCTCTCACCTCTGTGCAGGCGGTGCGTCGCTGTGAGATTGTCGATTTGATTTGCAAATTACTGATGGCGACGCACCCTACTATCTTGAATCGGGTGCAAAGATGACTTCCAAAAAAAAAATTAAAGCGCGCGCAAGAGGGTAAACAGGAAAAAGGGAAAAGGGCTAAAGAGTCAAGAAGAGTCCTCACAGACAAGACAGGGAGGAAGGGACAGCCAAAGCAACCGCTACACGAAAACCCCTGCACGGGCCCAAAAAGCCCGAGTAGCGCCGAGGGAAGAAGCTGCGGAAGGCAGCACGGCAATTGACCGCACCGCTCCTCCACGAACCTCCACGCAGCACTCCGCCACTACTTGTTCCAGTTTCCCAAGAACTTCCGTCAATCGGTGCGCCGTCATAGTTAATGTGCACCTTATCGCTGCACCATTCGCTGACCTGACCGTGCATATCATAAAGTCCAAAGGCATTCGGGCCAAAACTCCCTACATCTATCGTTTGTCTGCGAACAAGTCCCTCGGGCGCTGCACCATAGGGTTGATAACCGTTATAATTAACTAAATCCGTGGTAATTGTCTCGCCAAAATAGAAAGGTGTTATAGTTCCGGCGCGACAAGCATATTCCCATTCTGCTTCCGAAAGTAAGCGATAAATCTTGCCTGTTTTTTCAGAAAGTTTCCGGCAGAATTCTACAGCCTGATTCCAGCTTACGTTTTCTACAGGAAGTTTTTCACCTCTAAACTCCGATTGATGATTTCCCATAACTGCTTGGTACTGTGCTTGGGTGAGGGGGTATTTTCCTGCATAAAAAGCTGGTAATGTTACTTGATGCTGCGGACTTTCCTTATCTTTTCTATCTCGCTCTGTTTCTGGCGAACCCATCATAAATGTGCCTCCGGGAATGTAAACCATTTCGAGCACAACTCCATTACCTAAGTCTTCCGGGAAGTAATGAGCCGCATACTTTCTACGACTGTTTTCTTTTCCTTCAGCATCCACTGTAATGACATCAAATTCAAATGTAGGGAGATAGTCTTGAAACTGCGGTTTTATCTTTAAATCATCTCTATCTTTCAGGAGTGAATAGGCAGCAAGTTTCACCTGCATTGATTCCTCGCGCAAAGCTTGCATTATCACATCTAAGCCAGCTTCTCCATATTTGAGTGCTTCGGAGAGGGCGGCGATTCTCACTTCGACAATGGGTGAGGCTAATCGGCTTTTAACACCAGGAATGCCTCCGAGTACCGCAGCATTGACAGGAATTGAATTTTGACCGCCACGGACGGCATCGTATTCTCTGGGTTGATTTTGATTGTCTGACATTACACCGCACGATCCTGCATTTTAATTGAGCAAAATTTTGTTTTGTGATGTCAATATCTCAGGGTTCGATTCTTAGTTTCTTTCTTTGCGCTCTTAGCGGTGCGGTGCGTCGCTGTTAGATTATTGGTGGTGCTTCCAGATTTTTGGTGGCGACACACCCTACTAATTGGGTGCGGTGCGTCGCTGTGAGATTGTTGGTGGTGCTTCCAGATTTTTGGTGGCGACGCACCCTACGATTGCTATATATATGGCGGCACGGATTCCCATGATTTAATGATATGTCAATAGCGCGAAAATGTCAAGCAAAATTGTCATTCGATCGCCCAAAATTTTTCATCAAATTCGATATGTCGATCGCACTTATTTTTTAACTTTCAAATCTCCTGGGCCAGCTTTTTGTTGTCCGGTGCGAAAAACAACGACTCCGTTTTCACGAGCAACTAAATCTATTTTAAGCGGGCCGGCGATGTAAGTGACATCTGCCGCGATCGCCTGAACGTCCAGCGGTTTCTCGTACTGCTGCAATCGCTCGATAAAACCAGCTAAAGTTTCAATCTGACTGTCGGCCACTTGAACTCTACCGCCGACAACGCCGATTAGGCGAGCGCGAAATTGACAAGCTTCTATCAATTGCAGCAACTGCTGCCGCACCTGTTCGTCAGTCAAAGTCACCGGATCGACAGCAACCCCTGCAATCACATCTCCAGCGCGGAACACAACTCGATTGATTTCTGCTTCTGCAAATACCTTAATTAGCTTTTCTTCCCGCAGGTAATTAGCGCCGGCAACAATTCGCACCACGTAGTCTTGACCGTCTTTAATCTGACTAATTAGTTGATCGATTTCTGCTTTAGTAATTTGAATAACCTGATCCCTAACCTTGGTATTTTCCGGCTGCATCAGTCCGACGGTGGTTTTATTTGCTTCTTGCAAAAGCCGATCGATCGCGCGACTCGCCATACCGGGTTCAATAATGCGAACCACGCCAGCAGCTAAAATTTGACCGCGCCTGATAGCAACTGTACCCTCGCGGATTGCCTGAAAGTCGCGTTCCAAAATTTGCACTTGCTGCTGCAAGACAGTTTGTTGCTGTTCGAGTTGAGCTTGTTGCTGTGCCAAGGTTTCTAACAGTGCTTCCCTCTCGGCAATTACTTTGTCGCGCTCGACAATAGTTCGATCGCGCTCGGCGAGATTTTGCATTCGCTGGGCAATTTCCTTGTCTCGCTGGGCAATTAGTTCGTTGCGATCGACAATTTCCTTGTCCCGCTGGGCAATTTCTGCGTCTCGCTTGGCAATTTCTGCGTCTCGCTGGGCAATTTGAGTTTTTACCTGCTCTCGCTGCTCGATTAACTGTTGCCGTTCCTCTTGCAGTTGGGCGATTTCCGATCCTAAAGCCGTTTTTTGAGCAGAAACTGTTTTCAATTGGTTCTGGGTGCGATCGAGCTGAGCTTGTGTAGTCGATCGAATCGTTTCCACCAGTTTCAATTGTTCTTCGGTGCGGGATTTAGCTGCTTCCACGCTCCTGAGCTGTTCTTCTGTCTTAGATTTAGCCGCTTCTACCTGACTTAACTGCTCTTCAGTTTTAGACTTAGCTGCTTGCACGCTGTTGAGCTGGGCCCGCAGCGAGTTTAATTTTGTTTGCGTCAGAGCTTGCTCAGCATTAGCTGCTTGGAGGGATTGATTTATTTGCTCTAAATTGGCTCTAGCTTGCGCTTGAGCGGCTCTGGCTTGAGCTAATTCAGTTTCAACTCGATTTTTTTCTTGAGTGGCTTGGTTGATTTCTCTGCGGGCGTTGTTGAGCCTTTTTTGAATCTCGTCTATTCTAAAAACTCCCGTTCGCAGTGGCTTGCTAGTAGCAAACAAAATGCCCAGAGTCAGTGCTGACAAGATGCTGCCAGCCATTACTGTCACAACAACAGCAGTATCGCGGGGGCGAAGTTTGAATAAGCTCAACCTTGCCTTGCCGACTTTCGTCCCAAGGCGATCGCTGACAGTGGCGATCACACCCCCCAACACTAAAATTACAAATACCAGGATGTATCCAGCAGTCATTCCGATTTTAGATTTTGGATTTTGGATTTTGGATTGAATCTAAAATCCAAAATCCAAAATCCTATACTTTCTCGGCATCAAGTGAATTGCTGGCTTAAAGCCACCGGGTTGTGGACTGTGATCTTTTTCTTGTGGATCGAGATCATGGTTTCTTGTCTGAGATCCCCGAGCAAACGAGTCACAGTTACCCGTGTCGAGCCGATCGCTTCGGCGATCGCCTGGTGGGACAGCTTCAAATCTATCGTAATCCCCTCTGTACCGGGCACGCCAAAATCCCGGCACAGAATCAGCAAAAAGCTGACGAGTCTCGAACCCATATCTCGGTGGGCCAGCGTTTCGATCATCATCTCAGTTTGCAAAATCCGAGACGACAGTCCCCGCAGCATCACCATCGACAGTTCCGGGTCTTCCTTGAGCGCTTTCTCGACTTGTTCGATCGGCAGCGAGATCAATTCCACCGGCGTAAAGGCTACCGCGTGGTAAAACCTGTCCGATCGGTGTCCCGTAATCAGAGACAGCACCCCAAATACGCTATTTTCGCGCAGGAGGGCGACTGTAATTTCTTCCCCTGCTTCGTAAACCCTGGAGAGCTTCACAGCACCTCTAATGAGAACGTAGACGCGCTCAGCCGGGTCTCCAGGGAAAAAAATTGTCTTGCCCCGTTCAAAGGTTTCCACAATGGGTGGAAACGCCCCGCCGCTGATTTGGCGGAACACGGCTGCTAGCGGTCTATCATGCGTCACGACTAGATCCTTTGTACTAATCAATACTTTATAACTTGCCGATTAACCTTATTGAGTAAATATACTGCCCAACCTCCAATATCCAAGGATTCTGTTACTTCCATCTAATGTTAAGGTAAACACGCACTGTATGATTAAATCTAGCCCTTCTCTTAACTTTTTCAATTCCGCCCCCATGTAGCTCCACAGCAAAATTAATATCAATTGTGTCTCAATTGTGTCTCAATTGTGTCTGAATCAGTTAAATCTGAATCAGTTGTGTCTAAACTGGCGGGGTTGTCAGATATAGCCAATGAGAACGGTGCAAGTTGCTTTTAGATAAACTACAGATGATAGATTTGACCGGAAAAAATGCTCTTGTTACGGGCATTGCCAACAATCGCTCGATCGCCTGGGGCATAGCTCAGCAGCTCCACAAAGCTGGGGCCAACCTCGGCATAACTTATTTGAAGGACGAGAAAGGCAAGCACGAGCGTAAAGTCGCTGAACTGGTGGAACCGCTCAATCCCAGTCTGTATTTGCCCTGCAATGTCCAAGACGAGAGCGAAATTGAGTCTACTTTTAAAACCATCGCCGACAAGTGGGGCAAGTTAGATGTCCTGATCCACTGTCTGGCTTTTGCCGGCAAGGACGAACTTTCGGGAGACTTCACCAACACTTCGCGCCAAGGTTTCTCCAATGCTTTGGATATTAGCGCTTACTCGCTGGTGCGGCTTTGTGCTGCTGCTAAACCCCTGATGGCCGAGGGCGGCAGTATTGTGACCCTGACTTACTTGGGCGGCGTCCGGGTAGTTCCTAATTATAATGTGATGGGAATTGCTAAGGCGGCTTTGGAAATGAATGTTCGTTATCTGGCTGCTGAACTGGGCCCGTTAAATATTCGGGTAAATGCGATTTCTTCTGGCCCGATTCGGACTCTGGCTTCGTCAGCAGTTGGCGGTATTCTGGACATGATCCACCACGTTGAGGAAGTGGCCCCGCTGCGGCGGACGGTGACTCAGCAGGAAGTGGGAAATGCTGCGGCTTTTCTGTGCAGCAATCTCGCTAGCGGGATTACGGGTCAAGTTTTGTATGTCGATGCTGGTTACGAAATCATGGGAATGTAACAGTTGTTGAGAATTTTGAGTTATGTAGGGGCGGGTTTAGACAATAAACTTTAACTTTAACAAGTAAGTTTTATCTCGCATCTTCTTGCACCATTTTCAAGAACCTGTAGGGGCGGGTTCACCAAAAACTTTCTCCCGTGACAGACAGGTTAAATAAACCCGCCCCACCCACCAAAAATCCCTTGATTGACATTGGTGTCTGATGTCAGTTGCATGGAGAACCAGCCCCTCGCTTGAGACTCAACACTAAAAAAATCCCGTCCTCAAATTACTAATTATCAATAACTAATGAATGACCAATTGCGAATTATGGAGATAATCGATCGCCCTTCTCTTCCTCCTGCAAATTCAGTTCAACCAGCTAGGGCCGCCTTGGTGAAACGCACGACACTGGAAACGGATGTCACGGCTAGCCTCAATCTCGACGGTGTGGGAACTTGCAAGGCGTCTACGGGGATTCCGTTTTTAGACCATATGTTGCACCAGATTGCTTCTCACGGATTGATCGATTTGGACGTGCAGGCGATCGGGGATTTGGAGATTGACGACCACCACACGAACGAAGATGTGGGAATTACCTTGGGCCAGGCCCTAGCAAAAGCTGTTGGGGATCGATCGGGCATTTCTCGTTTCGGACATTTCATCGCCCCTTTGGATGAAGCTTTAATAGAAGTAGTCCTAGACTTTTCGGGACGGCCTCACTTAAGTTACGGCTTGGAAATTCCCAACCAGCGGATCGGCACTTACGATACTGAATTAGTGAGAGAGTTTTTTTCGGCGGTGGTGAACCACACTCAGATGACACTGCACATTCGACAGTTGCAGGGGGGAAATTCTCATCACATTGTAGAAGCGGCGTTTAAGGCATTTGCGCGAGCTCTGCGGATGGCGGTAGAAATCGATCCGCGGCGCGCCAGTCGGATTCCGAGTTCTAAAGGAGTTTTGTAGTATGGGGTTTGCAGTAGCCCAGAAGCGCTACTGCAAAGCTGTCAATCAAAATATATCTGCTATATAGTTAAAAACGCCTTGACTTCCCTCGCCGTACTTTCCGATAAATTCAGCGATGATTCGATCGCTACACCTTTCTATAGCTTCATCAATAGAACTTTGTGCTAAAACTTGACTAGCCGACTGACGCAACACTTCAAACAGATTAACAGTATAGCGAGTATCTTCACTGACAAAATCCCACAGTTCTCGACCTATTAAAGTGATCATTTCCGAATTGGGCAAAATTTGCTTCAGTAAACCAAGTGTTACAGTTTTATTAGTTCTTTTACCGTAAGCTATACCGATATAAGCGCGATCGCCCTCCTGAATTTTTTCCTCAATTTTGGCAGCCCAATATACTATCTGGTCTTTATCCATATCATTTGGGCCGCTTTTTACCTGTATCCAGCATTTCTCGCCATCACTGGTAGTTTTAATTGCGTCCCATCCTGACTTGCCGGGTGGACTTTCTGCACTTTCAGAGCAAGATATCAATAGTTTTTGAATAAAAAATCCCATTGAAGTGACAATAGACCTAGTAGCAGTCATATAAACATTGAGCCGGACAACTTCTTCGGGAGTGTCCAGATTTAACGCCCTGATTAAAAATGGGTTGGGATGAATTTTCCCTAAAGTCAGATTTTCAACCATAACTAGCTGTCGCCCAGTAAAATCTCGACAAATACTGGCTAAAAAATTTTCAGCGATAGTAAGTTGCAGCGACAGCTTGCCTGAAGATATAAATGCTAAAATGCGTTCAATCTCATCGGAAGTAAATCTGATCGCTCTTTTGCCCGATATGCTGCTGATGCCGTTTCTGAGTGTTGCGGCTTCTAAGTTGAAAAATTCTTCTAACTCAGCAAAGTGACCGGCGAAAGAGCGAGACTTGCTGGCAGGCAATCCTATTTCTTTCTCTAAGACAAATGCTAATAATTCATGAAGTTGCTCTGACACTTTTATTTCTCCTCAACTCTCTTTTAAATATTAGTTAACTGAAAAGAGAAAGCTGTTGACTTATTTCTCTTCCTCTAACTTGATCGCCCTTAATTACCTGACAAAGGTACTTACCGATCGCCTCTCCCAATAATACCGGAACTGCATTCCCAATTTGCCGATATTTAGAAGCAGTTGAGCCATAAAAAACCCAATCGTCTGGAAACGTCTGAATTCGGGCGCACTCCCTTACACTCAAAGGACGCAATTCATCGGGATGACACATATCTGTAGCCTTTTGATGAGGACTCGTTGTGACAGTAGGCGACGGTTTTTCCCACGCTAAGCGTCGATAAAAACCAACTTTACCGCCTTCTGATTTATAAGCTCCTCCCATTGCTTCTTGCTTTAATTCGCTGGGTAAATCCCTCCAGTTTTGACCTGCTGTTAACAGGCGCAAATACTTGACGCGACTTTCTGAGTAAGGGACAAATTCGGGCTGAGAATCTACTAAATCTTTTAATCCTTCTCTTAGCGTCAGCCATTTGGGTTTTTTACCAGTACCTTTCTGACTGTAACTTGGGAGCGGCAAAGTAACTGAATCATTACCTTTATAACCAATAAAGATAACTCTTTCTCTAACTTGAGGAACGCCGTAATCAGCAGTATTGAGCAAATCATACACAACTTCATAACCAATGCGTTTCATCTCTGCCAAAATCACTTGTAAAGCTGCACCTGGCATCTCATCTGGTTCTAATTGCGGGAAATCTAAACCTCTGCGATCGTGAGGTCGATGTCGAAGCGGAGCTGACAGCAATCCCTTAACATTTTCCATGATAAAAAAGCGCGGTTTGATTTCGTCAACAATGCGTATGAAATCCATAAATAAGCTACCGCGCGGATCGCCAACAGACCCCCGTTTTCCGGCTGTGCTGAAAGGTTGGCACGGGGGGCCACCAGTCACTAAATCTACTTCATCAGCGCGCAGAGGCCTATCTAAACCTAAGATTTGTCCGCCTTCTTGTAATAGAGTTTGGGCGCTAACTTCGCAAATATCTCTCGGTACTGCTGATACGGATAAATGAGGACGATTTAGAGAGATAGTTTTGGTAGCATCAGGTTCGATTTCTACTAAACTTACTGTCTGAAATCCTGCTTTTTCTAGACCTAAATCTAAACCGTAGGCTCCAGCAAAGAGGCTAATAGTTATCGGTTGGTGGTTAATCACAGGTTTTTGCCTTAAGAACAGCTTGGATCATTGCTCACAATTAAGTTGATGGGAATTTATTTTAATGAACTGCATAGGGCGCAGAAGAAGCTGAGGAAGAAAAGAGACAGAATATAAGAGAAGACAGGACTTACGCAGAACCTCTATATGTAGGTGTGCAGCGCACACCTTACCGCTAAAAGCTCAAACCGGAATTACCGCTCAATCTATCCAAACTTCGTCAAGAATCGGAAAGCATCGAGTACGTGACTCGCACAAACGTAAGGCGAAGTATTGTAAAAAGCTTGCCAAGCCGCCGCTTTATCTTCGTCGTATTTACCCGCTCTTTCCGGGTGTTTTCCTTGCCAATTCAGCCGGACTGCGTGACCGACTAATACATCTAAAACGATGTATTCTTCTACTTGCAATTCTGGGTTGCGCTGGGCGATCGCAGCCAACTCCATCAGCGCCTCAATATTGACTTGTCGGTATTCTGGCGCCACAATTTTATTCAGCAAATGCTCAATTTGTAGCGCAAAATTCTTTTCCCCAGGCGTCATTTCCGATAAAATGATATGGCTATCTAACCGATTGCGCCGCTCTAATTTGTCGCCAATTATCAAGCCTTTGCAGTGCCGCAGTAGTCCCCAAACACTCGGATAAAAATCCTTCGGTACGCGATTGACTGTACCTTCCATTTGCCGTTTCCGACGCCATCCTCCCCCAGGCATTGTTGGTTCTTCAGAAACTGGCGCTACTACCCATTCAATGTCTTTTTCCGGCTGTTTGACGCGCAGGGATTCTTGCTGTTTGAGGATTTGATTCATTTCCTCGTATTCCGTCAACACTTGGCGCAGGCGATTTTTGATTTCAAAGGGACTTAGCTGCATTAAATGTTCGTAAGCTTCATTTTGCGTAACTCCTAATTCGCGGGCAAACTCGCTAGTCAGCAGCAAAATAAAGTAGCTAACTCTTAGCGTCAGCAGGCCTTTAAATAACTGCGGTTCGGCTTTAATTAGCAGGCCAAGGTAGATGAGAACTTCTTGAGTTAGAACTCGATCGCGAATGTCTTCTCCACAGAATTGGCGAATTTTGTCCATCACTTCCGTATAAGAACCCGGTCGCGAAATTATCGAATCTTCGCTGTAGGCTTTCCCCACAGCAATCTGTTTTTGCCGCACCAAAATGTCTGTCACCGCATCGGACAAACTGATATCAACTTTGTCCAGCAAACCTGCGGCATGACGGATGACTGCCCATTGGATTTTTGATTGGGAACTTTCTCCAGCTTTTATATAAACTTCGTTGAGTAAATCCACAACTTTAACTGTTTCTTCCGCCCCACCAAATCCCGTATCAAAGTTTAATCCTTTGAGGCGAACTAACGTGTGCAGCAACTCAATTTGTTCGTACAAGTTTTCTGAATCACGCAGGCTAGTTAGCAAGAATTGAGTATTAGTTTCGCACTCTAATTTAAATTCTTGCGTGTGACCCAAAGGCCAAGTCTTTTCAGGATTGTAAGTTAGATAGCTGCGCGTTTCTACTGCACCTGTCACCGGAGATTCGGTAAATTCAAAATCGTGCATGAAATCAATTCTTTCGGTGCCAGCGGTCAGCATTAACTGCTTAAGATTTCCGAGTTTAACGGGCGTGTTGTTACAGTGTCCATCCCGAAATTCCTTCATTAATTCTAACAACGCTTCCCGGCCTGTTTCCAGCATCGTGTGAGTCAGCATCAGCGTTACCGTAGGGCGTCCCAACTGATACCAGTGGCGGTGAATGTGAGCTATTTCGCTCTTGATTTGAGCTACTAAAAAATGGTAATCTAAAGTTAAGTAAAACTCTTGTCTGTTCAAAAATGAGGGGAGAAATACGATCGCCTCTTCGCGAATTTTAAACACCCGAGAAGTGGTTAAACTCCGCAGACGGCGCACGGGGCGGCCGGTTAAGCCTAATTGGTCGTTGCGTCCAATTTGCGTGTAAATAGCTGATAATTCTTTAGTCTGGCGGACTTGAATAGGTTCTACCTGTTTTGGGGTTTGGGCGGCAATGCCGTTAGCGGCTAATTCTGCTTGCAAATCTTCGTCTTCAGCTAACAGTGCAATTTGCACTAAAGGTTCTCTGTGTTGGCCGACTGACAGATGCCTTCCCAGCGGGTCGATGTCGCCAACTGCGATTAATCCTTCGTTCAGCAATTGACCGAGAAAATACAAACTTTGCGCCCAAACGAGGGGAATATTTTCATTAGGTAAGCGCTGCTGGCTGCTGGGATTGAGCTTTTCTGCTTCAATATTTTCGGCGGGGACGTAGTACAATTCTGGTAGTAGCGGCACACCAGAGCGATCGACTGCTAAAGATTCCAAACGCTGCTGGTACTCTTGCACTTGGGCTTGATTTCCCTGAAATATGCCGTCCAAGAGCAAATAAGTGAAAAATAGTGGCCACTCGCATTCAATGTGCTCGAACTGCCTTAATTCTGTGGGCTCGTAGTGCAGGCGATCGGCATCTTCCAACACTGTTTGGTGTCCGTCCCGCAGAAACCGCTTGCAGCCGTAATTTCCTTGCAATTTGTCAATAATCTTATTTCGAGTCCGTTCTATTAATTCTCGATCTTCCACAGCAAAAGCCGGAAAGCTAATCACACTCAATAAAGCGGCATCTACTTCTTTTGAACTCGATTCGCGAGGCAAAAGCGATTCCAAAGTTATGCGACTTCTGGCAATTTCGTCTGGCAAAACGTGTATCACCGATGCTTGAGAGCCTTTAATTCCGAACAAATCCAACCCATTTATTGCTTCCAGCGCTGCTTTTGCCATGCCAACTGAACTGGCGTTCAATTCTGCATTGCCGCGATTGATTTTATGACCTCTTTCCCAAATTCCGTAATCCGGCGTGCGGTAGGCTCTACCGATGTAGTAAACTAAATTTTGCACGAAATTGACTTCATCAATTGTAAAAATTACGTGCAGCCCGGAAGCCGTCATTTGAGCAAGAATTAATAAGAATATAGATGTAGCGTCTAACTGTAAATGTCCCCACTGGTCATCACCGACAACAATACTTCCCGTTTGAGTATTGTATTTAGCGTGCAGGGCGTCTAGCGGCGACTGAGTATTTTTAAAACGTTCTACTTTGCTCGATTGCTGCATCATCGCAAACAGCAAGCCGCGCATCAGTTTGACTGTGCTGTGTTCGAGTTCAAATGTCCTGCCCTGATCTCCATCAATTTTGCGGTAAGCTAAACCCAAACCCCAAACCGCGAGAATGCTGTACACGTTGTCGCGCACCCAGGCATCGGTGTAGTCGCCGTGGGCGTTAACGGCGGTACTCGCGGGCAGCAAACCAGTAATTGGGTTCTGGCGCTTGAGGATGATGGTTTTGATTTGCTCGTAGTAATAATCTAACCTGGTTTGCCGCTGGTTTTTTGCGATCGCCATTTCGTTTTCCTGCTTTTTCCTGATGCGAGTAGATTTGGGGTGAATAGACTTTTAAATATATCAGAGATTAGATTATTTCTCAAGTTATCCAAACACAAAAAGGTAATTGCCATGTCTACCCAAAACCACAATAACAACAGCGTTCCTTTCGTGAAAGTTGTCTACTCCACAGTGAAAATTAATGGTAAAATTGAGCTAGTACCGATGGAATGGTACGCAGACGGCTCTGTCAAAAAAATCGAACGCTAATGCTCGATCGCACTTGGCGGGCAAACTCTAATGAACTTGCGCGACTCGTCGCTTACAAAAAAACCGGTTTCTGGGCCACAGAACGATGACTTAACAGACTCTTGGTGGCACAAACCGGGTTTTTTGCGACCAAAACTGGTCTAGCGTCGATCGCCAATCTAAGCTAATTTAAATAACTAGGTGTGTAGGAATCTCAAAGAAAAAAATATGGATCGATCGCGCCCGCAATTTTCAGTGCTGGGACTACCAGTTCACATATTAGATGATTATGCAGGTTGGCTGATGGAGCGTCTGCATCAAGGGTTAGGAAGTCATGTGGTGACTTTGAATGCTGAAATGGCCATGCAAGCCGAGCAAAATCAGGCCTTAGCAGATGTAATCCGCAAAGCGGAACTCGTGATTCCCGACGGTTCGGGAGTGGTGTTGTACTTGCGGCTGCGTGGCAAACCGGCACAGCGCTATCCGGGGATTGAATTAGCAGAATCGCTGTTAGAAGCTGCCGGAAACTTGCCGAATTCTGAATCAATATTTTTCTTCGGAGGTCACCCCGGAATTGCGGAGGCGGCAGCAGAAAATTGGCAGCAAAAAGTTAAGGGATTGTCGATTGTTTCTCAGCATGGATATCTCTCGCCACACGAACAAAAAGACTTGGATCAAAGCTTGAAAGAAATGCAGCCAAAACTGATTTTTGTGGGCTTGGGAGTGCCGCGCCAAGAGTTTTGGATTGCCGAACACCGGCATCTTTGTCCTGATTCGATTTGGGTGGGAGTTGGCGGCAGTTTTGATATTTGGGCGGGCAAAAAAACTCGCGCCCCTGCTTGGTTTTGCGACAATCATTTAGAATGGTTGTATCGGCTTTATCAAGAACCTTGGCGGTGGCGGAGGATGTTGGCTTTGCCACAATTTGCCTTGAAAGCTTTGGGGGATTTTCGAGCTTAAAAATGCCACAATAAAATAGGTTTGTAGTGAGGACTAAAGTCCTCATAAAATTATCAGGAATTCAGTCCTCACTACGAACCGATCGCGATTAAACAATGTAAGGAGAATCGATCGCCTTTGCCCGATTAATCGCCACCAAAGTCTGGTAAATCAAAGCCGAAATCTCACCGCGGGTAATGTCCCGCAGCGGCGAAAGCCAATCGCGGGAAGGATAATTAACCACAATCTTCAAAGCAGTTGCTGTGCCGATCGCACTTAAAGCATAATTAGGAATTTGAGAGCGATCGGTGTAAACTTTCAAAGTATCAGGATTGCCGCCCTTAAGTTCCAAACCGTTAACCAAAGACACGATCGCATCAGCCTTAGTTAAATTCTGATTCGGGCCGAACTTCAACCCCGGAAACCCCGCCAAAAACCCCCCCCGATTTGCCCGTTCGATCGCACTTCTCGCCCAAAAAGTAGCAGAAACATCAATAAAATTTGTAGCCGGCACCCTCGGAATCGGACTAAACGCACTCACCAACAGCGCCGCATATTGAGCACGGTTTAAACTGTCATCAGGCCTAAAAGAACCGTCAGGAAAACCGCTAATTATATTCGCCGCAGCCAAAGCTTCAATAAACTTCTGTGCCCAATGTCCAGAAATATCGCTGAACACTGTACCCCCGATATTCGGATTGCCGCCGCCCTTTCTCACCGCAGCTTGCACAGCTTTAAAAGCATTCACTTTCCCGTAACCAAACCAATCGCTGCGGCCGTTGTTAGGATCGTAATTTCCCATGCGATTGCCCAACTGGGGATCGGGATCGGGATCGACAATTTTCTCAGCAGTTTGTTCGAGAATTCCCCGCACTTCCCGCGCCGTCAAACGGGGGTTAGCCGAAAGTATCAACCCTGCAACCCCAGCGACTACTGGAGTGGCGCTGGAAGTACCGCCAAAAGTATCAGTATAGTCCCCCCAGTCGTAGCCCCGATTGCCCACTCGATCGGCAGTAAACACCCCCAAACCGGGCAAATACTGCGTCACCTCCGGCGGCGTGCCGATAAATCCGGTTTCTGGCAACCAAGTTCCCGGCGGCGCGTTGTTGCTGGGGGCGCAAACCGAGATGCTGGTGCCCCAATTGCTGTAGGCTGCTTTTTTGTTGAGGGAAGTGGAAGCGCTGACGGCAATTACGTCGGGGTGGACGGCAAATCCTGCCAGCCATCTAGTTTGACCGCCCAGGACGTTGTTGGGCCAGCCTTTCTCGTTAATTGTGCCGTTGACTGGGCGGTTGGCATTGCCGGCAGCGAACAGAATAACGCAGCCTCTGCCGCCCCGCCCTTGGGTTGCTGCTTTGGTGATAACGGCACTCTGCCGCAGGGAAAGGGGATAGTAAACTGCCGCAGGCCCCCAACTGCAAGAAATGACGGCGGCACCTTTTTCGATCGCCCAATTAAATATTTTTTCGACAGAATCGTCATCGAGAAAACCCGTGGTACGAATGGGCATCAGGGCGCATCCGGGGGCGACGCCGACAATGCCTTTGCCGTTTTCTTCAGCAACGGCGACGCCGGCACAACTTGTGCCGTGGTTGTCTGAGTCGGCGACTGGCATCGGGGAAGTGTCGCCCTCTTTGAAATCGATGGGTGAGACGATTTTGCCTTGGGCTTGAAAATCCGGGTGGGTGATGTCAACTGCATCGTCGGCGATCGCAATTACGATCGATCGAACTCCGCGAGTCATGTCCCAAGCTGGTTCTGCATAAATTTGAGCACCGCCGACAAGTTCCTTGCCGCCTTTGTTGTTGAGATACCACTGTTTGGGATAAAGCGGATCGCGGGGCGTGTAATGCTGCTGCGTCTCTACTAAAATGTTGGGTTCTGCTACGAGAACTTCTGGATATCTTGTCAGGCGGTTGGCAATTTTGACCGGGTTTTCTGTTGCTTGTTTGGTGACGAAGCAGACGAAGGTGTTGGGAATTCCTTCTACTGGCCGGACTATTTTTAAAGCTGCTGCATTGGCGATCGCCTTTCGCGATTCTTCGTCTACTTGTTCGCCAAATTGAATGGTAATTTGGTCGGTTAAATAAAAGAATGTACTGGGATTGTTCGCGGGGCAATAGACGTGGCTGGCAAAAGCTACGGCATCGCTGGCGCGCGCTGTTTGCATTGCTGCTTCTAGGCGATCGGCTGAAACGAGATATTCTTCGAGATTACTTTGGCCGACGCGGCGGTTGAGTTTTGCCCCAGTTGTTGCAGCCCAATCGTTTGAGGCTGATGCTGTTGGTGAGGGGCGGACTGTAAAGCGATCGTCCGCTTTTGACAGCAGCAATTCATCGCCGCCGCGCTGCAAAATCAGTGGGAGACTTTCATCGGGAACTCCAATTCCTTGATAGTTTTGGAGAGTCTCGGAGGTGGGTTTGCTTGGTTGTACCATCAGAAATGTTCCTGTTTGATTTTGATGTAGATTTATCAAACATATTTATAAGCTGTCAGGGAGGTTTTTGCTATGAGGGGTTTGAATCTGTAACTAACAGCGGTAGTTTTTCCATCAGTCCGCGTCGGACTTAGTTTGTGCGATCGCGTTGCTAGCGGTTTCAACCGCCGAGTCTTTTTCGAGATCAGCAAGTTTTTCAGCAGATAAACACGCTCAAATAAACACGCTAGGATTAACATTAAAAAATTCTCCCAGCGCCTTAGCTTGCGCCTTGCTAATCGCCCGTTTCCCATTAACCACCTCAGAGACTACTCCTTTGGAACCAATCACGCCCACTAAATCGGCTTGTTTGAGTTCGCGAACTTCCATGAAATGCAATAGAACATCCCGGGGAGTCACTTCTGGATCTGGGTAATATTTTGATTCGTATTCTTCGATCAACAGCCCCCAGAGACTCAGTAAAGTTTCTTCTTCTACTGTTAATTCTTCCTTAGACATCAGAAAATCGACTTCTGCGAGGGCAAGATCATTATCTTCTTCGTTCAGGATTGGCTTAGGCTGAGATTTAGCCAGCAGTTGACCGTAAGCTGTTCTTTCAATTGCCATATTCATGGTGCGTTCGATTGTTGAATTAGATCGGGACTTACGCATCAAATACCAAAGAAACCGGGTTTTTTACCAGGTTTAAAGCCTCAAATGCAGTATTTAGGTAAAAAAACCCGGTTTCTGCGTCCCGGACTAGATTGCCGGGATCTGTCCAATCCCCCGCGATTTCCTTGTTCAATCCAAAATCTAAAATCCAAAATCTAAAATCCAAAATCGATCGCCCACCCTTTGACATTTCAACAAATTTGGTTTACACTTAGCCGGTTGCGATCGCCAATGGTAAGATCGGCTCAAGCTAAATATTTTTTTAAAGCGCATAGGCGCAAAGTAATTTCATGGTATACTCTGGAACTGTTTGCTGGCTTCGCTCCACTGCCCGGATTACGATCGGGGCGATCGCAGCTTTTACCCTGTTGCAACCGATCCAAGTCCAAGCACAACAACCTTCTGGGCCAGAGAACCAACAGCAAATCGAGCCCGCCGACGACCCCACAGACCCCAACAATCTTCGCCCTCTGACGCAAGACAGCAGTCTGCTGAGCGTCCCAGGAGGCCAGCGTTTGATGACAGAAGCCAGCAGTGCTATTTCCTCTCAGAATTACGCACTGGCTACTCAAAAACTCCAAGAATCCCGCCAAATTTTCAATCAACTGTCCAACTTCTACCAACAACTGGGTAGCAGTTTTGCCGGAATTGACATCCGCTTGGCGGAAAGCCACCGCACCAAAGCTGTAGAAACAGCCCAAATGCGCGACGAAGCCACCTACCGGCTGGCGTTGGTACACCGGGCCCAAAATAAGCCCGAACTGGCTGTGCCCCTGCTGATTCAGATTATTCGATCGCAGCAGCCAACTCGCGACTTGGGCAAGAAAGCTTACCAGCAGTTACTGGAATTGGGTTTTGTGGATTCGCCCTTTCCCCGACCTGCCAGCAGTCAACCGCGATCGTCTAACAAATAGTTCCACTAAAATCTAAATTACAGCCGTTTATCAGAGAAACCAATGGTTACACCGTCTCAAGTAGCAGAAATGATTAAGGCAGGGTTGCCCGACGCTAAAATACAAGTTGACGATTTGACCGGTGGCGGTGACCACTACCAGGCGAGAGTCGTCTCTGCAGCCTTTGAAGGAAAAAGCCGAGTACAGCAGCACCAACTGGTATACGGCGCTCTCAAACAGGCAATGGCTAGTGAAGCCATCCACGCTTTGGGCTTGGAAACCTTAACTCCTGCAGAATGGGAAGCGAAAAGTCAAGCTGCTTAATTGTTGAGCGGCAATTGGGTATCACAAGTTTGTGCTTGTGTCAATAGTTGCTTGAAATACAACTGCTGCACTTACCCACAAAAACCAAAGAAACCGGGTTTTTTAACCGGAATCTATGGCTGTAACGAAAGATTTTCCTAAAAAACCCGGTTTCTGCGTCAGTCAACGTTGAAAAATTTTCAAACAATATTAGGACCTACCATGAGTACAACAGCACATCAAAGAATTGACGAGTTGGTTAAGCAAAACAAAATCATGGTTTTTATGAAGGGCAATAAGTTAATGCCCCAGTGCGGTTTTTCTAATACTGTGGTGCAAATTCTCAATACTTTGGGAGTGCCTTACGAAACTGTTGATGTTTTAGCAGACCAGGAAATTCGTCAAGGCGTTAAAGAGTATTCCAACTGGCCGACAATTCCTCAAGTTTATATCAACGGCGAGTTTATTGGTGGCTCGGATATTATGATCGAGATGTATCAAAAGGGCGAATTGCAAGAAGTTGTGGAAGTGGCTTTGGCTTCTTAAATTAGACAGAAAAAACATTTCCCCGACTTCTTAAAGAAGTCGGGGAAATAACAGCAATCGCGTTTTACTTTGAATTAAGTTAATTTACTTACAGCGGATTCCAGGTTGATAAAGTACACCCCAGAAACCGGGTTTCTTCTGGATTTCTCGCCAGAAACCGGTTTTATTCAAGAAACCCGGTTTCTCTGTACTTCACTTACCTGGAAAGTGCTGTAATTATTCGTTACCAGGCAAAGCCTAGGAACGCAATGCAGTAGGCTAGGCATCGAATTTTTAGGCTCCCAAAGCGAGGCCGAGCCTGTGGACATCGGTTCCGAGGCATAGCCGGGGAACCAGTTAAAATTCCCAATTCCCAATTCCCAATTCCCCATTCCCCATTCCCAAATCATCAAGGGTTTATCAAACCGAATTTGCTATTTAATAGTAGTCTGCTTCAGTTTGGGTCTGTGGCATTGCAAAATTGGAGGGGTCGTGAATGTAACGGGCTGCTTCTTCCTCTAGTCTGTGAATCAGATAGGGTTCCAAACTGTTGGAGTGCCGCAGGGCTGCTAAATAGCCGTCTAAGTAAAGCCGCAGGTCATCAAAGCGATAACCTCTATTCCACATTTCGACGAGGGCGTCGGTGAGTTTTTGGTAGTGCCGGATTGTTTGGGTGTCTTGTAGCATGGTGTGAGTTTGAAATCCTTTGTGGTTTGTATAATGACGGCGGGATTTAGGAATGGCCTCGATTGATGCTGAGTGGCTCAGCTTGAAGCTATTTCTAAATAAAAGTTTTTACCCTGCTCAACAGGCTACCCTCCATAAAAAATTTCACTCGTTGCAATGCAGTTGCTCGACTTTTTGCGCGCACCTAGATAATTCGCTGTGCGTTTAATTGAGTCGGGATGTGGCTGAATTTGACGGTCAAAGTGGCTGAGTGTTCCGGCTACCGAGCGAACGGTTGGAGGAATTCTAGTTTCACTTGCGCGATTTGTCAACCTCCTGGAATTGGGGGCTGGGTCGGGGGGATCGCTTTTGGCAGGCGGTTGGGGCATGGGATCGATCGGCTTTACACTGTCCTATTTTCATTGTAAGCTCATCGCCAGAATGATTTAACCTTTCTGCAGGCTGACCCTGCCAAATTAACCCAATCTTTAAAATTCCTACCCTAGGTATGTCCGCTGCTTTAAACGCAGCTCATGCTTGAGTAGCGATGGTTACAAAAGCTTGACAAAAGCTCTGTTAACCTTGTAGCAATTAGTGATATGGGAAGCTCGCCTCTGTGGAATCTGCAAGTATTTCAATTGTTGAAGGGAATCCGCACCTGCGATCGCTCTTGGGCTGGCATCTACAGCAAGTCGGTCACTGGGTGCACCAGTCAGCGGATATCAGTCACGCTAGGGAAATATTTTTCAGCCGCCAGCCAACCCTAGTCATTCTGGATGCCCAATTGCCCGATGGGGACGGTTTGGAATTTTGCAACTGGCTACAACAGCAGCAGCAGTCGCTGATTTTGATGCTGTCGGCGCGGAATTCGGAATCGGATATTGTTGAAGGTTTGAAGGCGGGGGCAGACGATTACCTGACTAAACCCTTTGGGATGCAAGAGTTTATGGCCAGGGTGGAAGCTCTGATGCGCCGCAACCGCACGATGCTACCGCCGGCGACGCTGGAGTGCGGGCTGCTGAAAATTGATTTGGTGCAGCGCCGAGTCAGGTTGTACGAGGAACATATTGAGCTGACTCCCCAGGAATTTAGCCTGCTGTACGTGCTAGCTCAAGCTGGAGGAGTGCCGCTGTCGCGCTCGGATTTGCTGCGTCGGGCCTGGCCTGATGCGATTGATAACCCCCGGACGATCGACACTCACGTACTCTCTCTGCGTAAAAAAATCGAAATCGACCCGCGACAGCCGAGCTTGATTCAAACTGTACGCAATGTCGGCTACCGACTGAATCTGGAGTTGTTAAATAATGCCAATCAACATTCACCAGTGCCCAGGGCGGTGCTTTCTTAAACTGCGATCGGGCTATAAGTCTGATTTTATTTGGGGAATTGATTGGCGATCGCATCGGTTTTCGCTGCCATAATAAAGTCATTGCGATGCAGTCCAGAAATCTCGTGAGTCCACCAAGTAACGGTAACTTTCCCCCACTCGGTTAACAGTGCGGGGTGATGTCCTTCAGTTTCTGCTGCTTCGCCGACGCTGTTTGTAAAGGCGATCGCACTTTTGAAATCCGGGAATTCGTAGGTGCGTTCTATTTGGGGAATGCCATTTTTTTCGGTCAAATTCCAGTCGGGAATTTGAGGTTTTAGCTGGACAATTTCGTAAGCTGTGACGCGGGCAGAGTTTGGGCTGCAGGCTGCACAGGGTTCTGTTGCTAAAGGTTCCATAAATTGCTGTTTAGCGAGAAGATGCTAAAAGATATTATAGACATTTCTAATCTGAATTATTTTGAAGGGCAACTGTCCTTTAGGATTGACATCTTGCACCATTTTTAATAAGCTTTTTATGGGCGGGTAGGATGCCCAACCCACAAGAAATTCACTCTTTGTGGAACAGGCCGGAAAGCCTGTTTTTGAGAATGGTGCAAGGCAGACATTGCGATCGAAATCGTTCAAAAAACAGATGAGCAATCCTTTAAAATTTCTGGAAATTATCGTTCACTGTGGAATCGGTTGACCGATAATATCAGGAATGGGCGGGTTGATTTGGCTATCTCGGTGATATTGTAAAACTTGGCGAACCCGCCCCTTCAAGTGCGATCGATCAACCGATAATTTTCTTAATCAAATCCAACTTACCCTTATAGGGAGCGTACCGCCATTTTAAGTCAAGTAAAAATGACTTTTGCAGCACGCTTTTTTGATGCGAAAAAGTATCAAAACTTGCTTTCGCGTGATAGCTACCGATGCCGCTTTCACCAACTCCGCCAAAAGGTAAATCTTTTACTCCCACTTGCATAACCGTGTCGTTGAGACAAACTCCCCCCGAAGAAGTTTCCCGCAAAACTCGCTCTTGTTTCTCTTTATTTTTAGAGAACAAATACAAAGCTAGGGGTTTGGGACGGGCGTTTATTTGCGCGATCGCCTCCCCGAAATCATCATACTCCAAAACTGGCAAAATCGGCCCGAAAATCTCATCCTGCATCACCGGCGAATCCCAGGAAACACGATCTAAAACCGTCGGTGCAATATATCTATCTTCCGGTTTCACTTCCCCACCGACGACAATTTCTCCATCTTTGATAAACGCACTCAAACGGTCTAATTGCCGCTGGTTGATAATCCGCGAATAGTCGGGACTTGTTTGCGGATTGTCGCCGTAAAATTCGTGAATGGCTGTTTTAATTGCTGTCATCAAAGCAGGTTTAACTTTTTTATCAACTAATAGGTAATCGGGAGCGATGCAAGTTTGTCCGGCATTGAGAAATTTGCCCCACGCAATGCGTTTTGCTGTGTATTCAACCTGAATGTCTGAGTCTACAATGCAAGGACTTTTTCCACCTAATTCTAATGTGACAGGTGTCAGGTGTTTAGCGGCAGCTTCCATGACTATTCTACCGATTTTAGTGCCGCCTGTAAAGAAGATGTGGTCAAATTTTTCGGCTAGCAATTGTTGGCTGATTTCGACTCCTCCTTCGACGGCGGCTATATAGGCGGGATCGAAGGTTTTGGATATCAGGTCGGCGATAACTTCGGAGGTGTGCGAGGCGATTTCCGAAGGTTTGAGAAGTGCACAGTTGCCGGCGGCGATCGCCCCGACCAAAGGTGATATCATTAGCTGAAATGGGTAATTCCAAGGCCCGATGATTAAAACAACGCCCAAAGGTTCAGGGTAAATGCGGGCCGATGCTGGGAATTGATCTATCGAAGCAGCCACTTTTCTCGGCTTTACCCACGATTTGAGGTTTTTGATGGCATAATTAACTTCGGCGATCGATGCGATTTCAAGATAAGCCTCGAATTCCGGCCGACCGAGGTCTGCCTTGACGGCATCGACTATTCGTGATTGATTAAGTTCGATCGCACTTTTAAGTTTTTTGAGTTGTTCAAGCCGAAAATCCACATCTTTCGTTTTCCCAGTCGCAAAAAATTGCCGCTGCTGCTGGATAATATCGCTGACGCTGATTACCATTTTTTGTCCTCCATGTCTATAAATAAATGTTACAACAGGAAAACGGAACTTGGGTAAAGTGCGATCGGTGTTAAAGCGCAGACCTCTTGAAAAAGTCTGCGATCGGGGCTTTATGCTATAACTTATAAAGTATTAATTGTAGATGCTTAATTTGAGTTAAGTCATGAAAATATCTAAGAACGATTTTTTTTTCTATTCCTGCTGGCTGCTTTGCTTGCTTGCAGTAGCAGGATGTACCTCTAAGCCCGAAAAGCAAGTTGTCATCTGCTCGAAAGACTTTACCGAACAAGTCATCCTCGCCGAAATTTTAGCACGCCATATCGAAGCTAAAACAGATATCAAAGTAGAACGAGAACTGAATCTGGGAGGTTCGCTTTGCCATCAATCCCTAACAGCAGGTAAAATCGACTTGTACGTCGAATACACGGGGACTGCTTACGCCAACCTGCTCAAACAAAAACCGATTTCTGACCCCAAAAAAGTCCTCGATTACCTCAAACAAGAATATCCCAAACAGTTTAAAGCAGAATGGACGGAACCGCTGGGATTTAATAACAGTTTTGCGATTATTGTGCGGGGAGACGATGCCAAAAAACTCAATTTACAAACTCTCTCGCAACTTGGGAAAGCTTCACCTAACCTCCGGGCTGGTTTCGGCCCAGAATTTAACGAGAGAGAAGATGGGTTTCCCGGATTGGCGAAAACTTACGGAATTAAGTTTCGAGAACAACCGAAGGAATTGCTGTTAGGATTGCTTTATCAAGCGCTGCAACAAAAAGAAGTAGATGTGATTGCTGGTAATACGACGGACGGTTTGATTCAAAGTTTAGGTTTAGTAGTTCTCAAAGATGACAAGGGCTATTTCCCGCCCTACGAAGCAGTTCCGGTTGTGCGATCGCAAATTTTGGAACAATACCCGGAATTGCGTCCAGTGCTCGCAGAATTGGGCGGCAAAATCTCTGAGGAAGATATGCGGAAACTCAACTATCAAGTTGACGGGGAACAGCAGGAAGCTGGACAAGTGGCGCGGGAGTTTTTGCAGCAAAAGTTGGGCGGTTCCCAGCCCGCACCTAACGCAAAATAATCGGCAGTTTCTATCCTAAAAGTTCACTTTATATCCGTAGCAGCTTACTTAAAAGTTGGGATTAGAAATTGGTAAGTATTGGGATTTCTACGATTTCAGCAATTTTATGAGCTAGCTTTTTAAAGTCTCCGTAAACACTTTGCACGGCCTGGATGTGAGAACCAATTGCCCCATCCGCAGGTTTGAGGTGGAACATAGGTTTATGGGCTTCCTGGGCAAGCGGCATCAGACTCTGATAGTGTTTTAGCAAAGCTAAACAGTGAGGATCTTCGGCGATGGAAAGTGTGCTATTTTCCGATTCATTGAGCACAGCTTCCCGATAAATATTAGGAATCCGTGCAATCCATCGCTGATCAGCTTTCACTGGGCGGTCTAGCCGTACCGAGTGTTGCAGGACAATATAACCAACAGGTTGCATTTGACCTTGAGGAAGCTTTAAATCAGGGGCAGGATTTTTCTCTAATCTTTCTAGCCATTCTTGCCGCCAGCGTCTGAGAGTTGGGCCGAGATTTTTCAATCCTTGCAGTGAGAATAAATCCGGTGATAGAGGAACTACTACATAGTTAGCTGCAATCAAAGCGGCCCGGTTAATCGCTCCTAAATTCGGGCCGATGTCTGTCAAAACTACATCAGCTTGATGAACTGTTGCTGCTTCTTGCAAGAGTCGCCAAAAAGCAGAAATGACCCGAAAAGAACGCTCCTTGCGATCGGTGCAGCCGGGCCATTCTGCTGAGAGGTCATCTTCAAATCCAGAGAGCAATAAATCTCCTACCAAGAGTCCCAATCTTTCTTCAATGTGCTCTACTTCTGGAGTAGCAATATCACCAATTCCTCTAACTAAAGGCTGTACGCAGCGAAAAACTGTGTTAGGTCGGTTATTGCCTTCCCACAATTCTTCTAAACGTTCTTCCTCTAGAAAAGCAGCAGTCAGATTGGCTTGGGGGTCTAAATCTGCTGCTAGCACCCGCATTCCTAAATTGCGATACATCCAGGCTAAATGATATACTAGCGAAGTTTTACCGACGCCACTTTTATTATTGAAAAAAGCAATAATGGGTACTGTCACGGATGCCTCCTAATAATTACTAAAACATGAGCATCTTCGACAACAAACTCCGGTGGTGGACTGCCATTTTTTTGCAGTGAATTGCGAGCTATGGCGATACCCATTCCAAACCTTTGTACATAACCAAGATTTTTTAAGGCTTCTGCTAAGTTTGGATTGCGGTAGTCAGTGATTCCAGGCCTACCAAAATTTTGTCTGTTAACTTGTCCAAAGGGCCCTCCGGGGTTTTGAATTTCAATGCGATCGCTAAACCAGGTAATTCTTACTGGTGCATACGTCCCTTCATAGGTGCGGTGCAAGAGCGCATTTCTAGCAAGCTGTTGCAGTGCTACTAACGGGTAATCTGGCTGCTGGATTTCCACTGACTGAGCGGTAATATCAGAAGCTATTGAGATATGAGATTGCAGTATTTCATCTAACACTCTCAGCATCATAGAAAGTGGCCCGGCAATTTCTTTCTGGTCTTTAATTGGGTCGGTTAGCTCAGTTCCCTCAATTCGCAAAAATTGAATGTAAGCACCCGGTATCAATTGCCTTGGGTCTTTTCCTACTACCAATATACCTAAATTTGTTGGCTGAATTGACGGTAAACTGGTAATAAATCTTACTGATGCTAATTGGTGTTCGACGGTTCTTTGATTTTCTTCTAATATGTCACTAGGCAATGCTGAAGGTAGATATTCCTGTTGAAATAAAGTTAAATTTAAGTCATCTAGTGTCCCGGAAGGCAAAGATTGAATATCAAAAGGTAAATCTCTGGAACGCCGTTTTTCTGAGAGACGGCGCTCTTCTTCGGCTGTGGCAGTAGCGCGGCGGGGGCCCACCCGTACCCAGATTCGCCCCTCATAGCGGACAGGGGGTGCATCTGATGGTTCTACAATGACTGCTGCTAACTCGCATCCCGCAAGCGTTCGCTTTTGCACGGTTATCGCGGGAAAAGGCAGTATATTTCCATCTGAACGCATATCCGAGAGGGTTAGTAACAGTTGATCGGTGATGCTCAAATTGGCACAGCTTCCATCATCATTAACACCTATAAATAGTACCCCTGGCTGTTGGTGGTTTGGCAAGTCGTTGGCAAAAGCGCATATAGCCTGACGGAGTTTACCCCTATCGGATGTTGAGGCCTTGCGCTCTACTCGATCGGATTCAATGTCTTTGAGGAGATTTTCTAACTGACTGTCATCCATGCTTTAACTTATTTGTCGTAAATTATTCTTACTGCTTGCTAACAGCCGACTGCGGCTATAGCAATCCTAAATCATTTGTGAATTTCTTACTCCCTCCCCTTGATAAGGGGAGGGTTGGGGTGGGGTAAAAAATTTACGACTCCTGCAAGGATTGCTATAGTTTGGGAATTGTTAAGAGTTTAAATAGAAAAGTTTATTTTCAATTACTACTTACCAATTTCCCGCATCAGCCGCTAAATTAAATTTCTAAGTCCCTTCACTCAGCCTCCGCAAATTCAAAATATCGCTCATCTTTTTAATTTGCATACAAGTCCGCTCGAACTGTTGTTTATCCTGGATATCCATGCACAAATCAATTAAGGCCGGCAATCCGGGATATGTTTTGACTTGAGCGCTGCGGACGTTTACTTGGTTGTCCTTCAAATGCGATAAAACATCATTGAGAACTCCCACTCGATCGAGGGCTTCAATTTGAATGTTAACCGGATAAGTGTTGGGTCGAGATTCATTGCGGTTGCTGGAATTCCAACTCACAGGAACCAAGCGATCCCCAGGTACGCTCTCAACATTTGAACATCGTTGTCGGTGAATCGAAATTCCGCGAGTGCGAGTCACAACTCCAATAATTGATTCCCCAGGAATCGGACAGCAACAGCCGGCTAAATGGTAGAGCAATCCCTCTACACCTGCGATGGGCGATTTGCTCGGAGACGAACTCGGTAATGGTTTCGGTGTCGTCGATGCAGGTATTAGCTGGGGCAATTCGTGGGTTGCTGCGGGAGCAGCTTCAATTTTTTGCTGCACTTTTACTAAATCTCGCAGTCGATTTACTACGAGATTTAGGGTGACTTCGCCGTAGCCTAAACCGGCGATTAAATCTTCGACGCTGTGGTAGTTGCAGCGCTGAGCCACCGATTGCATGGGTTCAGATTTTAGCAAAGATTCTAAGCCGTTTTTACCTAATTCTTTTTCCAGCAATTCTCGGCCGCGAGCGAGATTTTCATCTCGGTGCGATCGCTTCAACCACTGGCGAATTCGGTTTTTTGCTCCGTTTGTCTTGACAAAATTCAGCCAATCGGAACTCGGATGACCATTTTTTTGGGTCAAGATTTCTACAATATCGCCGTTCTTTAAAACCTTGTCTAGTGTCACCATTCGCCCGTTGACTCTGGCACCGGTGCAGTGATTGCCAATTTCTGTGTGAATGCGGTAAGCAAAATCTACGGGAGTTGATCCGCTATTGAGAGCAATTACGTCTCCGTTAGGAGTAAAAACGTAAATATCTTCGTCGAATAAGTTGTCCTTAATGCTTTGTAAATATTCGCGATCGTCTTTGAGGTCGCTTTGCCATTCAAGGAGTTGTCGCAGCCAAGTAAATTTTTCGTCATCGCCGGTGACTTTTGTGTTAGAACCGCCGGTTTCTTTGTATTTCCAGTGCGCGGCAATGCCGTATTCTGCAATGTGGTGCATGGCTACGGTGCGGATTTGCACTTCGATGGGGCGGCCGCTGGTTCCGATTACTCCGGTGTGCAAAGATTGGTAGCGGTTGGCTTTTGGTAAACCGATATAATCTTTAAAGCGGCCGGGAATCGGGCGGAAAGAATCGTGGACGATCGCCAAAGCCCGATAACAGTCATCATTGGTTTCTACTATGATCCGCACCGCTGCAATATCGTACACTTGGTTAAAGCCTTTTTGGCGGCGCTGCATCTTCCCATAAATTCCGTACAAATGTTTGGGACGACCGCTAACTTCATAGCATTTAATGCCTAAATTGTCAAGCCTTTCTCGCAAACTATCTGTGACTTCTGCGAGTTGAGTTTCTCGATCGGCCCGCTTCACCGCCACCAATTCCTGAATTTCGCGGTAAGCTTCAGGTTCCAGGTATTTAAAGGCTAAATCTTCCAATTCCCACTTAAAGCGGCCAATACCCAAACGGTTCGCTAGGGGAGCAAAAATATCTCGGGTTTCTAGGGCAATACTGCGCTGCTTTTCTTCGGACAAATGCTCCAAAGTTCTCATGTTGTGCAGCCTGTCTGCCAGTTTGACGACAATGACGCGAATATCTTTAGCCATTGCTAGGAACATTCGGCGGAAATTTTCCGCAAGGCGCTCTGTTTTGCTGGAAAAATTAAACTTAGAAAGCTTGGTGACACCTTCAACCAACTGTCGCACTTCGGCGCCGAACCGCTGTTCTATTTCTTCGAGAGTAATATCTGTATCTTCAACAATGTCGTGGAGGAAGCCGGCGGCAATCATGACGTTGTTGCCGCCCATATACCGGAGTATTCCAGCGACAGCTACCGGATGGCAAATGTAAGGTTCTCCTGATTTGCGGTATTGTCCTTCGTGCAAGTCGCGGGCAAATTCAAAGGCCCGACAAATTAAGCTGTCGTCCGTCGAACAATTCGGGTTAGGGCCCCCATCAGGCTCCGATCGAGCATTCAGGCATTCTTGCAGCCAATCGGGAACTACAGCAGGATCGATCGAAGGAGAGGGAGTCAGAGTGTTCGCGTTCATGGGGTACACCTTTAAAACTTAGAAATACAAATGGTTAAAAGCCGGTTTTCGGTTGAATTGCCGAAATTATGTGTTTAGCTATACTAAACTAATTGAATGCCACAATTTGCAATTCAAAAAAATAGTCGATTTTTCTCAAACTATACCTATCTAATTCCGAGTCGCCCCCCCTCGCAGGTAGGAAAAGATAGTGACACCACTGCTGCCGCAGCAGTCTGTCGATCGGGGAAAATCGGGTAAAATAAGCATATTTTGGCGGTAGCCGTTGAGGTTGCGGGCGATCGGCATTTACCGGCAACGCTAAACTAAAAGCAGCAGCCAGAAGGGTAGAGTCAGGGCAGCAAATCAAAAAAAGTTCTCACAAAACAGGGAATAGCTCCAAAAACGCACAGCTTCCCTCCCTATGAGCAAACTTAAGTAAGTATCTACTTTGATTATAAATACAAATTTGTTTACAAAATCATGATATTGTCCGAAGACCGCCGCCAGTGCTACCAAGAATTACAGCAAGCGCTAGAAGAACTACAAAGAACTGCTGCACAGGAGAATCTGGATCGGGCCGCGCTGGCGATCGAATACACAAAAGTGCAACAATTTTTCGGAAACCAAATTATGAGAGCCGAAAGCGATGAGTTAGACGCCTCAGAAACACCCCCAGAGCAGTCCTATTTGACGGAAATTCACAAGCAACTGCGGTTATTGGGGACAGATGTCACCTTTTTGCAAGCGTCGCGCCAGCCAGCGACAGCAAAGGCGAGGCAAACTGGGGCGATCGCGCGGCTTAACACGCTAATTGGCTACTGTGGCGCGCTGCTGCAAAAAAATTCTGGTTCTTCAGGGCCCGCCTAGATACAGAATTAATAATTGAATTAACAGGGAATTAATAAGGCAAGGAGAAATAAAGCGGTGGAATGTCCAAAATGTAAACATCCCAATTTAGAAGGCGGTACCTTAGCCGGCCGTATGTCGGTGCAGTGGTGTCCCAACTGTTACGGTATCTGGATTCCAGGCAGAGAATACGAAGCTTGGCAAAAAGAGCAAAGCCAGTGGTACAACAAATCCGAGAAGCCTGATGCGACAGCGACTCTCGGCATAGAATTCACGCCGTCTCCCTACGACAGCAAAGCAGCGCTGTGTCCCGAAGACGGTCACTATCTGTCGCGGGCGAAAGTTCCTTTCAGCAGAGTGCCCTTTTACATAGAGCGCTGTATGTTGTGCGGGGGCATTTGGTGCGATAACGGCGAGTGGGACATTCTCGAAAGTCTGGGATTCCACACCGAGATTGACAAGATGTTTTCTCCGAATTGGCAAGCTAAGGCCCGCGTGCAAGAACTCGCCTCTCGGGAACGTCAAGTGCTGACTGAGAAGTTGGGGCCGGATATCGCCGGATATGTGTTGGAACTCGCGGAAGTTTTAGCAGACCATCCTCACGCAGATTGTGCCGCTACTTACATACTGCGGAGAGCTGAGTTGAAGCGAAGGGAAATTTAGTCAGTTGTCAGTTGTCAGTTGTCAGTTGTCAGTTGTCAGTTGTCAGTTATCAGTTGCTCGGTGAATGATGTACTAATAAAAGCTTTGTTTGTAGCTATTTTTATTTGTATTTACAAACAGCAGAGCCGTCTCTTGCCCATAACTAATAACTCTGAAACACTAAGAAGTAACAACTAACAGCCAGGATATTGACCATTAAATAACAAATAACAAATAACAACTGACCGCTGACTACTGACCGAAAGGATCCAGGATACAAGCCCCCGAATTTATCTCGCGCAAGTTAATGCTTTAATTCTTTAATCTAAAATCCAAAATCTAAAATCTAAAATCGATTGACTAAGGACTAATGACTAATGACTAATGACTCTTCTCTATTTTCCGTTGACAATCTGCGAGTAGCTTATCCCCAGCGGCGGGGCCAATCCGGTTGGGCCGTGGACGGGGTTTCCCTGACGCTGAAACCGGGGGAAAAGCTCGGATTAGTTGGGGAGTCTGGGTGCGGTAAGTCAACTTTGGGAAGGGCGGCGATGCGGTTGCTGCCGGATTCAACGCTGATTGAGGGGCGAGTTAGTTTTGCTGGAGAGTCGGTGTTTGATATGAATGCTTCGCGGCTGAGACAATTTCGGGGCGAAGCTGTAGCATTGATTTTTCAAGATCCGATGACTCGTCTCGATCCTTTGATGACTGTAGGAGAACATTGCATCGAGACTTTGCAAGCTCACCGACCGAATTTGGATCGCAAGCAAGCTAAGAAACGGGCAATCGAAACTCTGGAAGCTGTGAAAATTCCCGCGTCTCGCTGGTCGCAATTTCCCCACGAATTTAGCGGCGGAATGCGGCAAAGAGTAGCAATTGCTTTGGCTCTTTTGCTCGATCCCAAATTAATTGTGGCGGACGAACCGACTACAAGTTTGGACGTAACTGTAGCTGCTCAGATTTTGCAGGAATTAACCAGACTTTGTGAGGAACGGGGAACGGCTATTTTGTTGATTTCTCACGATTTGGCGATGGTGGCTGAGTATTGCGATCGCATTGCGGTGATGTACGGCGGTAAAGTTGTAGAAACAGGGCCGGTGCTAAACGTTTTTGAAAAACCGCAGCACGAATATACTCGATCGCTCCTCAAAGCAGCTTTGCACATTCAAGCCGATTCTGACAAAGGGTTAGCATTCGAGGAAATCAGGACTGAAGCCGTTACTGCAAACTTAACAAATTCGCCTCTTTTGACCGTAACCAATTTGCAGCAACACTACAGTTTAGAAAGCAATTTATTAGATCAGTTGTTTTCCAGGAATCGGCAGGTAATTAAAGCCGTAGACGGCGTTAGTTTAGAGCTACAACGGGGAGAAATCCTAGGGCTGGTGGGGGAGTCCGGCTGCGGCAAAAGTACCTTGTCACGCACGATTTTGCAGCTAATTACCGCGACTGGCGGCAAAGTGGAATTTCAAGGAATAGATATAACTGCCCTGAACCGCGATGCTGTGAGGAAGCACCGCCGCGAAATGCAAATGATTTTTCAAGATCCCCACGCTTGCCTGAATCCGATGATGACTGTCGGGCAAAGTATTGCTGATCCTTTGTTTATTCACAAATTAGCTAATGGCAGCGAAGCTAAAAAACAAGTAATCCAAATGTTAGAGCGGGTGGGTTTAAGTCCAGGGGAGGATTTCTTTCGCCGCTATCCGGGGGAATTGTCAGGAGGACAACAGCAGCGAGTTTCTATAGCCCGTGCTTTGATTACTCGGCCGCAACTGATAATTTGCGACGAACCTGTGAGTATGCTGGATGCCAGCGTGCAGACTCAAGTTTTAGAGCTGATGTTGGAGTTGAAGCAGGAATTTAATTTGACTTATCTGTTTATTACGCACGATTTGTGGGTGGCGAGATTTTTTTGCGATCGTATTGCGGTAATGAATGCTGGAAAAATTGTTGAAATCGGTAAGACTAGGGATATTTTTACTAATCCGCAGCACCCTTACACTCAGCAGTTGTTGCAGGCTGCTCCTTTACTAGCCCGAACTAATTGATTTGGGATTTGGGATTTGGGATTTGGGATTTCGGAAATTTCGGGTTAAATTGGTTAAAGTTAAGGGATACTTTTCAAATCCTTCCACCGACACCAAGCACGATATGGCAGAATCTGACCTAGGCAGTTTTGCGGTGGCACCCGAAGCCTCATTCGCGATCGCAGAAGATGAAGACACCGAGATCGATCGTCCGACGGTAACTCGATCGTCAGCATACAACAACTGGTCTGCCGACGATCCAGTGGGAGCTTTGTTCAAGGAAATGGCTCGGTATCCTCTACTGACAGCAGCCGAAGAAGTAGAGTTGGCGCGCCGCGTTCAAGAATTGGTAGCCCTGGATGAACTAGAACAGCGTTTGCAGCAGGAATTGGACAGAGTGCCGACAAAAGCTGAAATCGCAGCGGCTTTGGGGATAAGCGAAACTCAAATGCAACAGCTTCGCCACCAGTGTCAGTCGGCGAAACGGAAAATGATCAGCTCGAATTTGCGCTTGGTGGTTTCGATTGCCAAACGCTATCTTAATCGGGGCGTGCCTTTTCTCGATTTAATTCAGGAAGGAGCTTTGGGTTTAAATCGAGCAGCCGAAAAGTTCGATCCAGAGAAGGGTTACAAGTTTTCTACCTATGCCTATTGGTGGATTCGCCAAGGAATTACCCGGACAATTGCCAATCAAGGGCGGACGATTCGCTTGCCTGTTCACATTGTCGAACAGTTAAATAAACTCAAAAAAGTTTATCGAGATTTGAAGCGTTCTCTTCAACGAAATCCAAGTGAAACTGAACTTGCTAGAGAAATGCAAGTTAGTTGCGAACAGCTTCGCTACCTCCAGCAAGTACGTCGGCAATCTTTGTCTCTCAACCACCGCATCGGCTCAGAAGAAAGTTCGGAACTTTTGGATGTTCTCGAAGATAACGCGACGCAATCTCCCGAAGCTCAGATGAATGAGATGATGATGCGCCAAGATATTTTGGAGGTGTTGGACAGTATTTTGACTGAGCGGGAAAAAGAGATTGTTGCTATGCGTTACGGTTTGCTGACCGGCGAACCTTACACTTTAGAAGAGGTCAGCAGTTTGTTCAATTTGTCCCGCGAACGAGTCCGTCAAATTCAAAATAAGGCAATGCGAAAGCTGCGCCGCCCTCAAGTGACGGAACGATTGAAGGGCTGGTTGAAATAAACTAAAAAACCTTGAGTTGGCATTTTGAAAAATCTTAAAATTATTGTGGGGTGGCACTCCGAGGCCACCGTAAATATGCTGGTTTAATGTGGAAAAGCTTAATTAAAAATTACCAATTAAAAATTTCTGGATGTGGTATTTTTAATTGTTGATTGTCGCGTACTACTTACTTATTTATGTCTTCTGAGGTAATTTTGCGCCCCGCTACCCGCGCCGACGTGCCGGTGCTGTTTGATTTGATTAAAGCTTTAGCTGAGTACGAAAAATTATCTCATGCCGTTACTGGCAATGCCGTTGATTTGGAGCGTCATTTGTTTGGCGATAGACCTTTTGCTGAAGCGGTTTTAGCCGAGTGCGAAGGTCAAGTTGTGGGCTGGGCGCTGTTTTTTTACAATTATTCTACTTTTTTAACTCAGCCGGGAATTTATTTGGAAGATTTGTTTGTGGTGCCTGAGTTTCGAGGGCGGGGGATTGGCAAGTCTTTGATAGTTTATTTAGCGCAGTTGACGGTGGAAAGGGGCTGCGGGCGTTTGGAATGGAGCGTTTTGGATTGGAATGAATTGGCGATCGGATTTTACAAGGGTATCGGTGCTGATGTGATGCCCGACTGGCGGATTTGCCGGGTTGCGGGCGAGTCTTTGGCAAATTTGGCATCGAAGTAATTCAGGCGTGTGGAACAGGCATCTTGCCTGTGTGTGAAACAGGCATCTTGCCTGTGTGTGGCACAGGCATCTTGCCTGTGTGTGGCACAGGCATCTTGCCTGTGTGTGGCACAGGCATCTTGCCTGTGTGTGGCACAGG